>SYCV01000116.1 GCA_005786805.1 Planctomycetia bacterium
AACAACAACAGTATGCTGCAGTACTGTAAATTTCATAAAGCACTGTTGGTTGGAAAGGGCTTATAAATGATCCCTATCTTGATGGGACCTTTCGCATCAATGAAGGGTTGAGGCTCGCCCGCGATTTGCTGCTCAGGATTTACAATGCCGGGGTTCCTGCAGGTTCTGAGTTTCTTGACACGATCTCTCCCCAGTATATTGGTGATCTTATTACCTGGGGAGCTATCGGAGCCCGTACCACCGAGTCCCAGGTTCATCGCGAGCTTGCATCTGGATTGTCAGCGCCCATTGGTTTCAAGAATGGCACTGATGGTAATTTGAAAATAGCAATTGATGCCTTGCTTGCTTCCGCACAGCCGCACCACTTCCTTTCCGTGCATAAAAATGGTCAGGTCGCGATTGTCGAGACCGGTGGAAATGAGGATTGCCATGTGATCCTGCGAGGTGGAAAAACCCCAAATTACGATGCTGAAAGTGTGAATGCCGCATCGTCCGCCCTCAAGGCCGCGGGCCTCATGGAAAGATTGATGATTGACCTTTCGCATTCAAATAGTTCCAAGCAGTATAAAAAACAGATTGAAGTCGCTGTTGATGTTGGCGCCCAGATTGCCCGTGGGGATCGTCGCATCATCGGTGTCATGGTTGAGTCCCATCTTGTCGAGGGGCGCCAGGATCTTGTGGAGGGCAAGCCATTGGTCTATGGCCAGAGCATCACGGATGCCTGCATTGGCTGGGAAGATTCAGAGCACATCATGGAAATGCTTGCTAAAAGTGTAAGGGCAAGGCGCGCCCTGAAAGTTTAATCTACCGTGACGATGTTTCTTCCAGCATGATTTTCATCATTTCCTCGGCGGCTCCTGTCGCTATTTTTCTCACATTATCGAAACTTGTGCCGTATCCGAATTCGTATGTAATACCGGCGGCGCCAAAAGTTTTATAAGCCCATGTTTTTGAAGTGGGAAGGTTTTCATTATGTCCGGAATCACGCTTGAATGCATAATCGGGAAAATGGTTCTGGATTCCTTTCAACCAGCGTTGCGTGAATAAAACCGGAAATGTCCGGTCCTCGTCCCGCTGCGTGTAAAAAATATCCTCTGATGTTGAATGAAAATCAAGGAAAAGAAATACCCTTGCTTTGGGAAGTTTCGCGATTGAAACCAGGGAGTCCCTGACCACCCTGGTCTCAACCTGGGTGAAGGGGCCGAAATCCCTGTTGGAATCGACTCCTCCCAGGGTGGACCTCCAATGACCATGCTCGACCCCATCCGGATTTACAACGGGGATGACAATGGTTTGAAAGTCCTTCCTGAATTTTTTTGAGGAATCGGAGTCTTTCGCTATCGTGTCGACAAATCCCATCAGGCCCACGGATCCGGTGATTTCAGGTGGATGCTGCCTGCCTATGATGAATATGAAATTATTAGCATTGGGATTTCCTATGGAAAGTTGCCTGATGGATCTCCCCTCCATGGATTTTCCAATGGTTGAGATTTTTGTGAAGGGGGCTTTGGAAATTTCAGTGATCCAGTCATCCAAATCCTGGAGACCCACAGGTTGATGGGCAAACACCCAGAGGGGTGCCGCGCCAATCTCCAATAAGGCTGTGGCGGGAGTTTTCTTCTCTGAATCAGCGGGAGTCCAGAGTTTTTTTTCAAGAGGTTGCCATTGCCTGCCGTCGAGGCTTATTTTTGGCTTGCTGGCAATACCCGGATGAGTGAGGTTAAAGCGGACCTGGATGGATTGTTTTTTTGCTGATGAAATTTTAAACGCATACCAGGGACTGCGGTTGATCGGGTGGTTTTCCGGTTCTATGGTGACCTTGAAAATATTTTTTTCTATCTGGCTGCAATCGTTTAGTCGGGCCCCGGAAAAGTCATTGCTGAAAACAATTCCTTCATTTTCAAATTTCCATTCTTTACGGGCTTGCAACGGGACCTTCGGTTGAGGTTCCGCACAAACGGATTGATCCAAAAAGGTTACAAGTGAGATGAAAAGAAAAAAGGTGAGAGGGCTTTTCATTCCTATTGATTCTTCAATTTGAAGGGAAGTTGATTTCTAAATCCTTATGGAAGGAATAAAGCCCCTGATTTGATAAATGAGTTTAGCGCTTTTCATTTTTTGGGGTGATTTCATTTTTTAAATCAATCATGGGAAATTTGTGTCTTTTATCATCCGAGGCGGAAGTGGGAACTGATTTGAAGTTGATACCACTTGGGGACTTGGAGTTTTTGGGCCATAAAATTCCGAGTGCAAAAAGAATAAGCATGCTTGCTGCCAGCGCCAACTTTGCGTGAATGCGTGTGAAACTTTTTGGCCGGGAACCGAAAACAATTGGCGCTTTTGGAAACGGATCAGGTAGTTTGGACCTGAAGTAGGTTCCAAGTGCCTTGTCAATTTGTTCATCGTTATAATGCATCATAGACCATTCATTTTTTCTTTGGTGAATACTTAGTCTCAAATTTATCGAGGTGCATCAACACCCATGGATTTTAAAATATCAGCCAGCTTGCTGCGGGCCCTGCTTAATCTCATGTGCACCGCGGATGGTTGCAATTCCAAGGCTTTTGCTATATCAGGGATTTCGTAATCCAAGGCATATCTCATGGTCAATAGTTCCCGATCCTGCGGTGCGATTTCCTTGAGCCCCTCTTGTATCTGATGATGCAGTTCCAAGGTTTCCAGTCGAAGGTCGGGAGATTCAGTCTTGGATCCGATGGATTCAAACATTTCCGGGCCAAAAGTTCCATTTCGCTGGAATGCACCCCGGGCCACATCTTCCGAAAGATTTCTGGCAACCCGGATCAACCAAGCCCTCATTTGCCTAATGATTATACCCTTTAACATCTCACGCCAAAGACGCAGAAAAGACTCTTGAAGAATATCATTGGCGGTTTCCGCATTCATGCTTCTGGCGTATGCCACCGCCCATACCGCCCTGCCATGAGCGGAGTATAATTTTTGGAATTCTTCCTGCACTCTATCCTCCCTGCTTAACTGCATTATTATAGGCATAAGAAGATGCAATAAGGCAGAGGTAACAAACAGATTGTGCAAAAAATTCCATCAAAATAATGACGGCTTGGAATATGTTTCCTAACCATTTTCTCATGGATTTGTAATCTTTTTAAGTTTTTCCGCAAGCTCTTTGCTTATAACCATTTGTAGCGTGAGCCAGTTGTCCCTGCTGGCACTCTTCATGCCATTTTGGGCGAGGAAAGGCATACTTTCCAAACGCTTTTCGAGCTTTTTAACTGCTTCAACTGAGGCCCCCATGATTTCGCAACGAAGTACGGGCTCTGTCCCAGGTTCCAACCATAGTGCAATTGCTTCCATGCCATCCATGAAGTCTTGTTTTGAAATATCTGGAAATGTGGGAATAAACAATTTCAGTGAACTAAAGTCCCACTTTCCCGACTGGGCTGCAATCCAGATAGGCGCATTGATTGGGATCCTTTCAGCGATCAAGGGTCTTAATTTCCCGCTCAAGTGATTGAGCCCTTCCCTCTGGAAACCGGAAATCACCTCAAACCTCTCCGGAAGCATGGTGTAAGCCATTATGGTGTCATCAATTTTTGAGTAATTCGGTTGCATGGGGAAAAAATCTATCTGATATCGCATGGTTTCTCTTCCAATCCTATATCCCGAGGGGCTGGCTTGAAGTCTGGAATTTATTTTTTCCGTGCTGATGGGCTTAAGTGTTTGAAGGAACAAAGAAGATGCCAGGGGTCTTTCCACAGGCATGGTGAGAGCGAGAAGTTTTATCTCACCCGATTCATAACCAAGGGTTTTCCTGAGAATGGAATCATTCTTCGTCAGGTTTTCCACATTAAGTAACTCGGTAAGTTCGCGTGAGGATTTAAGTTTTTGTAAATCAAGAACAGCAATAAGGCTTGAGTCGCCTGAAAACCACTGGAGATAAGATTGCCTTGGGTCGGTGTTTGCCTTGGCAAGGTCGCGGTTTCTTCTTTCTTTTTGGGTTGAAAGGGCGAAAACCAGTGCGATAGCCGCCATCGCAGCCATCACCAGAACCACCCCAAGTGCGGTGCGTGACTTCTTAATTGGCAGGTTTTCCTCAATATAACTGTATTTCGTTATCGGGGCATTTTCTGATATATCGGGGCCAAGCCAAACAATTGCGTCCTCGCAGCGCGGACAGGTGAACTTCTGGCCATTTTTTGTACCTGCGGGTGGGTCGATCCAGGAGTTGCATTTGGGGCAGGGGTAGTCAGGATAAGGCATGTTATCTTTATTTCCGATCAGGTTTCTTTTTCTGTTCCTTCATGGAAAGGACAGGGCGGAGATCCATTTGTCGTTTTGTCATGTCAACCTTGGCGATCTCCACCTCAAGCTTGTCTCCTAATCTATACCGTCTTTTGAACTTCAGCCCCGTGAGGGTATGGCTTTCAGCATCATAGAGATAGTTATCATCCTTAAGATTGGTGATATGAACCATTCCCTCAACGGGCAGGTCGCAGATTTGAGCGAAGAAACCATATTCAGCGACCCCGGTGATTATTGCCATTTTGTGCTCACCAATTTGCTTGGACATGAACTCAAGTAATTTGATCTTGACCAGGTCCCGCTCCGCGAGCGTCGCCCTTCTTTCCATGTTGCTGCAATGCTCGCCCAGGAACATTAGCTCAGTCTCATCATAAGAGGCCTTCCCCGTTCGTTTCCAACGGGTTAACTGTCGATGCACGGTTAGGTCGGGGTAACGACGAATCGGGGAGGTGAAATGGCAGTAACAGGAACTGGCAAGAGCATAGTGACCCTCCTCCTTTTCACTATAAATGGCTTGTTTAAGGCTGCGAAGCAACGCGTAATGAACGGCGTGTTTCTCAGGTTTTTTGGATGACTCAGATAATATTCTTTGAAGGGTGAACCTATCCTCGGGGTTGTCGATCTGGTAACCGAGGGTGCGTACAAACGCCGCGAAAGCCTTTTGTTTTGATGGTTCGGGATCAGGATGAATCCGCCTTATAAACTTGGTGCCCAGGCTAAAAAGCTGTTCAGCGACTGCTTCATTTGCAGCCAGCATGAATTCTTCGATTATCTGGTGGCTTAAATCATTGATACTCTCATGCGCGCCATTGACCCTGCCATCCGCGTCGAATTCCAGCTTGGGTTCCGGCATGTCCAGTTCCAAGGCCCCTTTGTGAAATCTTCGACCACGCAAAATGAGGGCCAGTTTCTTCATTCGTTCCAGCATGGCCCCAATGTCGGATGAAACTTCCGGTGCCTCGGGGGTCTTGTCCAGGAAAGCCATCACCTGTTCATAATGGAATCGTTTCTTGACCTTGATGACCCCTCTTTCAAAGGCAACAGAGGTTTTTCTTCCCTTGGGATCAAAATCAATCACCACCGTCTGCACATATCTGACCTTGTCCTGTTGAAGACTTGCAAGATGATTTGAAATGGTCTCTGGAAACATCGGTATCACTTTGCCGGGCAGATAAATGCTTGTGGCCCTGCTGCGGGCTTCGCGGTCGAGTGTGCCCCCTTGCTTGACAAAATGCGCGACATCCGCGATGTGGACCCAAAGGGTCCAATGCCCGGTTTTTTCATCAAGTTCAACCTGCACCGCGTCATCAAAATCCTTGGCGTCTATCGGATCAACCGTGACCACGGTGTTCCGGGTGTAGTCAACCCTTCCATCAAGGTCTTCCTCCGAAAAATTCGCAGCGACATGGTGGGCTTCCTCGAGCACATCAGGCGGGAAAACATCAGGTAATTTGTACGCTCGGATGACCGCGAGGGTTTCAACACCGGGGTCACCATGCGGTCCAAGTAATTCGGTGATCACACCCTCGCCTTGTTGTTCAGGAGATGGGAAGTGAATCATATCAAAGACCACCTTGTCGCCCGGCTTGACATTCTTGGTGGTGGGGTCTCCAATGCAAATTGGCTGGGAGAACACCGCGCCATCCACCTTGACAAAGCCTTTCCCATCTTTTTCCCAGTAGGTGCCTACGAACTGGTGAGATTTTCTCTCGATCACATTGATGATCTGGCCGCTGGGCGCGCGGTCAGCGTTTCCCCTGCGAAGTATCTGGACTGATACCATATCGCCATTAGCGGCATTGTTGCTGTTTTCCGGATAGATTCGAATTTCCGGGCCCTGCGCTCCATCAACAGGAAGTGGTTTCACAAAACCTCCACCCGAGGTTGCTGTCCGGTAGGTGCCCTTGATCGATTGTTTGCGTCCTGATTTTCGGATCGACTGGCTATTGTCCATCTCGATGCGACCTTGTTGGACTAAATCCTTGAGTGCCGCTCGGAATTCCCCATAAGCCCCGCCCGCGAGCCCTAGCCTGCGGGCGAGAATCCTGGCTTTCATGGGCTGGTAACTTTGTTTGTTCACCGCCTGTAGGATTTTGTCGTGAATTCTGCCCATGTTGAATCTTCCCTAGGGTTTATCAGGTCTGGATCAATCCCTTGTCAAGAAAGGGAGATGTCAGTCGATGCCCCTTTGTATAATTTGCGCTGTATCAAATTATTGTATGGTGTCCAATGGGCATCTTTGCCTGCCTCTTCAATTTCCTTTGTGAAGGCATGCACTTTTGCGTCGAGATTATCCAGATGATGAAGTGCGATTGCCTCGGGTGTCATGGGAAGTTTGGGGCTGCCGAATTCAAGTGTGCCATGGTGGCTTAGTATCATGTGCTTCAGTCGCCACATCAGTTCCGTGGGAAATGGTTCCCCGGAAAGTCCGGGAACGGAAATTATTTTTTCATTGAGAATCTCAACCCCCTGGACAATGTGCCCGATCAACTGTCCCTCATCGGAATATGCAAGCGCCTTGTCGCAGGTCAGCTCCCTGATTTTTCCGATGTCGTGCAGGAAGATACCCATGAACAATAAATCCCTGTTGACGGAGGGGTAGAGGGGGGCGAGCCTGTCCCATGCTTCCATCAGGCTAGTGACATGTTCAACAAGGCCACCCAGATAAGCGTGATGATGCCTTATTCCCGCGGGGACTTTGCAGAATGCCTGCATCAATTCCTCATCCATGAAGAATGATTCGGCCAATGCGCGCAGGTGTGGGTTGGTCATCTTGCGGAGAAAGTTTCGCACTTTTTCAAAAAGTTTGCTGATGTCCTGTTCCGTATGTGGCAAAAACTCGGATAGATCGACATCATTGGGGGATATTTTTTCAAACGAGTTGACAATCATTTGAAGGGTGCCCTGGAAAAGTTGAACCTTTCCCTTAACATGGAGGAAATCGCCCTCCTCAAAGCAGCGGAATGTGGATTCGTTTGCGTTCCATTGGCGGGCCGCCATCGAACCTGTGCGATCCCTAAGTTCCATCTGGAGATACGAATTTCCATTGCGGTTGGCTCGCAACTGCTTGTCCAAGGCCACGAAAACCTCGTCAACAGTCGCGCCATCCCCCAAGGACTTTATCATTTGTCTGGACATGTTAAGCCCCTTTCTTCATTAGAATAGTATAGGGGCGGGGATGATTAGTTCATTAAGAATAATGTGCAAGGTGCTATTTTCAGGTTGATCCAATGGGAAGAGTTGGAGGTTTTGAACCACCCTGCCAGACCCAGCCATATTGGGCGTTGCTGGGGGATGCATTTTGCCTGTAACTTTCCCTGAGGGATGTCATCTTATCGACTTTCAAGGCCTTTCGTTTCTCCTCGACATTGATATTGAACAAACGGGCGGCGTTGAGTCCGAAAATTTGATCCTTGATTTTCGCGCTTAATTCAGGGTATTTGAATTTCTCCTGCAATTCCGGAAGCATTTGCAATCTTCGTAACCGCACTATCTGGCTTTGGGGACTGCCATTCCAGATGGAATCGGTTCCCCAGAGTATGTGGTCCGCACCCGCAACCTGGATCATCTGGCCCAGCGCGTGAAGGCAGGTCTTCGGAGAGGCGGATGAAAGAATGTTGAAGGTGCTGCCCAATTCGAAGTAGACATTCTTTATTTTTGGGTTGGCCTTGAGTGCCCTCAGGATATCACTGATCCATGGGATCTCCTGTTCATTGGGTTTTTCCCGCGCGGGAACGGGCGCACCAACTCCACGGCCAGCAGAGCCAAACCCCTTGTAACCCGAGTGATAAATGATGAAGTTTAGATCTGGCCAGTCGGAGGCGGCTTTGGTGATATCCTCAGGGTGGCAGCCTTTTTCATTGAATAATCCAAGTGGAAGACCCTTGTGCACGCAGATGTTCCTCACACCAAGCTTTTTGGTGCGTTCCCAGAAGGGATAGGCGACTTTCTCATCATCAAGCCGCCAGTATTGTTCACCCAATTCCGCACCCGTGTACATTTTCCAGGCATCCACCTTGAGTTCTTTCACCTGTCTTTCCATCTCATCGAGTTCCTTCAGCCCTAGGTTTGGCCTGATCAATCCGTGGGAAAGCGAGCGCTGAGAACCTGAAAGTTCGTTGACAAAGTTCCTTGTCGCAACCATCTGGTCAGGTGGCAGGGGGTTTTTGTTCCATTCACGGGTTGGCACCCCGCTTATTATCGCCATCACAGTGTCGCTATCCGCGTAAAGTTCCTTCACATAATGGGTGCGGTTGAGTAGCTCGAGAGTGCGATTAAAACCTAACAGCGATGGCCTTACCATTTGCAGGAATGCCTTGACTTTGTTTCCCTCGGGAGAATCCTCGTACCATTTGCCAGATACATCAACATGATGGGTCTGCATGTCGAAAATGAACTGATCCTTCGGCCAGGGTTCGCTGAAGGAAAGGGGGTCGGCCATTTCTGAGGCCGTCACTTGGTAGCATGGGCCGAAAACCTCGTTCAGGGCGGTCAGGGCGCATGCCATTCCAGAGGTGGTCCTTAGAAAGTCCCTTCGATCAATATTTTGTTTTCTTGCGTTTGTTTCTGAAAGTTCAACGGCCCTTTGAGCGTAAAGAATTTGTTCCCGGGTGGGCGGAGGAGGAATGAATTCCTCGTTGGAAATGATTTTTGCAGGGATTGGAAGTTGGTCCTCGAGTTTGCCATTGATTTCGCATGATCGTTTCCACATGGTTTACCCTCCTGCAAGGCAGTGACAGTTGATTCCTTATCCTAACAAAAATACACGGTTTGCCATTCTTATGCTCGACTTAAACCGGTCTGTTGTCATATATTAATCTATTACTGTGTGCGTTTGAATCTGTTTTAACCTAGCGAGGACCGGCTGACATGGCTTATACCCACATCAAAATTCCCAAGGGCGACAAGATAACCATCACCAATGGCAAACTTCATGTGCCTGATCATCCGATAGTTCCCTTCATCGAGGGTGATGGTACCGGCCCGGATATCTGGCGTTCCTCCGTCAGGGTGTTGGATGCCGCGGTTGAAAAGGCCTATGGTGGCAAAAGGAAAATCGCCTGGGTTGAAGTTTATGCTGGTGAGAAAGCCTTCAAGCAATTCAACAACTGGCTTCCTGATGAAACTGTCGAGGCTTTCAAGGATTTCCTGGTAGGCATCAAGGGGCCGTTGACCACCCCAATTGGAGGCGGGATTCGCTCCTTGAATGTGGCATTGCGACAATTGCTCGACCTATATGTATGCCTCAGGCCTGTGCGATGGTTCAAGGGCGTGCCTTCCCCCGTCAAGCATCCTGAAAAAGTTGACATGGTCATCTTCCGTGAAAACACCGAGGACATCTATGCGGGCATCGAGTTTGAACAGGGCACCGAGGCCAACAACAAGTTCATCAAGATGTTCAAGGAAAACTTCCCCAAGGAGTTTTCAAAGATCCGATTCCCGGAAACCACCGGTATCGGCATCAAGCCTGTTTCCCGGGATGGCAGCCAACGCCTGATCCGTTCCGCGATTGAATATGCCATTACCAACAAGCGGAAAAGTGTCACCCTTGTCCATAAGGGTAACATCATGAAGTACACCGAGGGTGCTTTCCGCATCTGGGGTTATGAGCTTGCTGAAAAAGAGTTTGGCTCGAAAACCTACACTTGGGAACAATGGGAACGCACCAAGAAGGAAAAGGGTGAGGAAGCTGCCAACCAGGAGCAGAAGGCAGCGCTGGCATCCGGAAAAATCCTCGTCAAGGATGCCATTGCCGACATCACCCTGCAGCAGGTGCTGACCCGTCCCGATGAGTTCGATGTCATTGCGACCCTGAACCTCAATGGTGATTATCTTTCCGATGCACTGGCAGCCCAGGTCGGTGGAATTGGTATCGCCCCGGGTGGTAACATCAATTACCTTTCCGGCCATGCCATTTTTGAAGCAACCCACGGTACCGCCCCCAAGTACGCCAACCTGGACCGTGTGAACCCCGGTTCGGTTGTTCTTTCAGGTGAAATGATGCTTCGCTACATGGGTTGGGTAGAGGCTGCTGACCTTATCATCAAGGGCATGGATGGCGCGATAGGGGCCAAGCAGGTGACCTATGATTTCGCCCGTCAGATGGATGGCGCCAAGGAGATCAAGTGCAGCGAATTCGGCACCGCACTCATAGCCCACATGTAGTTTAAATACTCAATCTGGTTAAACAAGCATCGTTCCGGGGTCTCGTATCCCGGAACGATGTTTTATTTTGCCCCATGAACCTGCCTGCCTGAAAGATAGGTGGCCAGGCATTTTGTCTGGGCAATCGCATCCTCCTCACAGGTGAGGATATCGCGGTCAAGGATGATGAAGTCCGCTTGTTTTCCGATTTCAAGTGATCCGGTTTCCTTCTCCAGGAACATCAGGTGGGCGTTATTCATGGTGTAGAAGCGAATCGCCTGTTCACGGGTCAGGGCCTGCTCTGGACGAAGTTTCTGGGGATAGTATTTGCCCTTTCGGGTTATTGCGACGCTCATGCCCAGAAACGGGTTGTAGGGATTCACGGAATTCATTGAATCAATGCGTTGCATATGATCCGATCCTCCGCCCACAATGCCCCCGGCCTTGAAGATGCTCTGCAATGGCTGGAAATATTCCAATCTTTCGACACCAAATTGCGCGACCAGGGTGTGACTGTCAAGATATAGCCATGCCGGCTGGATATCCGCGACAATGCCAATCCTGGGCATTTTTTCAACAGCCTCCTTGAACATGAAGTTGGAATGGGTGATGCATGGGCGGGTGCCCGCAACCGGGGTGGTGCGGTTGATTTCCTCATAGACACCCACAAGGGTTTCGACGGCGCCATCACCCACGGTATGTGCGGTGAATTGCATGCCATTTTTAACCGTTGCATGGGCCATTCCCAGTAGTTTCTCACGGGAGAGGAAAAGCAATCCCCTGTAGGAGGGATCATCAATGGAATAAATCTTGCTGAGCCCCCAGGGTTTTTGCATGTAGGCGCTGCCCGTGAGCATGCCGCCATCCAGGAATATTTTTATCCCGATGATGCGGATCATGTTGTCCGGTGCGCGAAGAGGATGGGTTGCAAGCTTAGCGATGTCTTTTTCGAGGGTTTCCAGCGGGCTCCCCGTACCCATCGAATAGGAAGCCGCAAGCCTGACGGTGAGTTTGTCTGCGTCCTTGAGCTTTTTGAATCTTTCCAGTGAGGATGTTCCCGCACCACGGTCGATAATTCCAGTCAATCCCACGCTGTTGTAATCCTTGATCAAAAGGTGAAGTCGTTCGATGTTGTCGGCTTCGGTGGGTTGCCTTTGTGAAGGTTGGGATGTTTTCACAAATCGGGTGCAGTTGCGCAGTATGCCGGTTGGTTCACCGGTTTTCGGGTCTTTTTCAACCTGTCCCGCCCCGCCATCATTTACCTTGAAATCACGGTCAATCTTGCTCATCTTCAAGGCAAGGGAATTAAGAGAGGCATCTGGTCCGGTGGAATAAAGGACTGGGTGCTCGGGCGCGGCGGCGTCCATTTCCGCCTTGGTGGGGTAGCGTTGCTCCTTGAGACGCGTGATGAAAACCTGCCTTAAAACTATCCATTCACCCTTCGGAAGAACCTTGGCCCTGGCTTTTATGTAATCAAGTACATCCTTGATTGATTCAAAAGGCGGGATGGGATGATCGAACTCATGCATGGCTGCGCCAGCGGGGTGGACATGGGAGTCAATCAGGCCGGGCAGCACTGTTTTTCCACCCGCATCTTTTAGGATGGTCTTTGAACCCTTGGTTTTCAAAACCTCATCATTTCCCCCAGTCTTCAGGATTTTCCCATCCTTGATTGCCATGGCCTGGACAATGGTGAACTTCTCATCCACGGTCACTATCTTGGCATTGTGAAGGATGAGGTCAGGTTCCTGGCCGGCACTTATGGAAGTTGAAAGAAGCAATGCGCTGATAAAAAACATTGGATACTTCATGGAAATTCTCCTGGGGTTGATGCCCTAGGATACAGCGAAATCATGCTGCTGCAAATTTCATTTTGCAACTTTGCCTTTAAATGACAGTCTCTAGGGATTGCCGATGCAATAGAGGCATTTGTCAGAGCGAAGAAAAAGTTTCCCTTCACTCACGGCAGGGGATGCGTTGAAGTCGGTTTCATCTGAGATTTTATTATGGGATATTAGCTGGAAGGAAGGTCCTGCTTTTAAAACGAAGGTTCCATCCTGCCTGGTTACCGCGATAAGCTTGTCGTTGACCAGGATCATGGAAGCATAAACGGGGCGGGCGACTCCTCCTGAGGATTTAACGGGGAGTCTTTCCTTGTAGATGACTTTTCCTGTGGCAGCCTCAGCACAATAGGCCAGTCCCCGGTCGCTCACCCAGTACAAATGTTCGCGAAATACGATTGGGGAGGGGACATAGGATGAGTCAGTGCTGGTCCAGATGATGTTGGCTGAGAGATCACCCTTGCCCTGGGCTTTGATAGCGATGGCTTTGGTTTGGGGAAAACCCCCAAAACAGAAAATGAGATCATCCTTGGATGTGACGGTCGGAGAGACATTTCCATGAAGGGGAGTCTCCGCAAACCAGGCGAGTTTTCCGTTATCAGGGTTGATCGCCCATGTCTCGCCGGGTACTGGGAGGACGATTACTTGTTTTTCAGGGGAGGAATTAAAGATGAAAGGGGTGGAGTAGGACAACTCGATTTTATCACCTTGAGCTTTCCAAACCTCGGTACCGGTTTTTTTGTTCAAGGCGATGACCGCGCGGCTTTCCTCCGAGGCGTTTATAATCACCATGTCCTTGTGTAAAATCGGGCTTGATGCGGATCCCCACTTGCGATTACCTGATTTGTTTCCAACACTTTTTCTCCAAATTTCCTTTCCTGAAAAATCAAATGCCAGGACTCCTGCCTTCCCGAAAAATACAAAGATTGATTCTCCATCGGTAACCGGGGTACTGCTTGCATAGCCATGCTGTGTGAGATAACCGGAATAGGGATCATCCTGGCTGTCCGGTTTCACAACAGCCTTCCACACAACCTTGCCTGAATTTTTATCGATGCAAAGCAGAGATCTTTCGATGCCTGATTCCTGGTTGATAAAACAAGTGATGAAAATATTATTTTTCCAGACGATGGGGCTGGAAGAACCTTTTCCGGGCAGGTCACATTTCCAAATCATATTTTTTGAATTGTCCCAACCAGAGGGAATGTTGGTGTCCGCACTAAATGCGTTTCCCCCCGGCCCTCGGAACTGGGGCCAGTTTTGCGCATTGCTTTTGTTTGCAATCACCAGTGGAAGTATGAAGGTAACCAGTGAAAGTAAAATTCGAATTGTCGCCATTATTTTTTCCATTAGATCAATACAAAGAGAATTTTGAAAAGTTTAGATTAGCAAAAGCATTCTTAAGGAAAGATTAAGATTTGAAAGAAAGATGAAATGATAAAGATAAAAAATAGCGACGGCTGGAATTGAACCAGCGACCTTGGCCTTATGAAGACCCTGCTCTAACCGCTGAGCTACGCCGCCTTATGTAAGTACTGGCTAATGAAAAATTTAGATAAAAATACCTTCCAAAACAAGGGGTGTTACTCTTCCTTTTGCTCTTTCTTGCAATTTTTATCATTAGAACTGAGAAAAACCCCTCTTCCAATGGCTTTTCCTCCAAATTTTTCCTTGATTGCATCCAATGTCCGGTCGATTTCCCCATGCTTTTGAACTATTTTGGTGTCAAAAAGGCCTCCCTGAACATCTCCGGGGCGGGCTAGACGCGTTGCTCCAACACTTATCAGGCGAGCGGGAAGCAGGTTCATTTTCAATAATTTTTCGAAAAGTATTTTTGTCTCATCCCATATCAGCATGGTTTCATTGGCTGGCTCCAACAGGGTTTTTGAGACACTTCGGGTTTCAAAATCCGAGGAGCGGAGCTTTACCTCGATCGCCGCAGCCTTCACTTCCTTTTTTCGCAGCCTGGCACCCAGATGTTCCACCAACTCAAGGAGTTTCTCCAATAGTACATCCTTGTCGGCAATGTCATCCGGAAAGGTGACATCCGCGCTAAGGGATTTTGCGATCCTGTCTGGTGTCACGGTCCGTGAGTCGATGCCCTGTGCCAATTCCCACAGATTAATTGCAGAGGGGCCAAACGCCATTTGCAGGGCTTTGGGGTCTGCCTCGGCTATCTGGCCGATGGTCTTATATCCCAGAGCTTGAAGCCTGAGTTCCGCTTTTTTCCCAACGCCCCATAACCTGCCCACGGGCAGGGGGTTGAGTATCTCCCGGATTTTCTCGGGCCTGATCACGACAAAACCATCGGGCTTTTTCAAATCACTTGCGAGCTTCGCAAGAAACTTGTTTGGTGCGACTCCGACCGAGGCGGTAAGCCCGGTTTCCTTGAGGATTTCCTCCTTGATTTTTTTCCCCATGGTTTCCGCGGATCCAAATAGCCCCTCGCTTCCCTTTACATCAAGAAATGCCTCATCACTGCTAAGGGGTTCCACAATCGGTGTGTATCGGTGGAAAATTTCCCTAATTTGCCTGCTAATCTGGCCATATCTTTCAAATCGTACAGGAAGAAAAATCCCCTGTGGGCAAAGCCTGAGCGCGGTTTTTAACGGCATGGCGCTATGCACTCCAAACACTCTCGCCTCATACGAGGCAGCGCTTACAACCCCCCGACCTCCCGGCCTTCCCCCGACAATGACTGGTTGCCCCTTCAATGAAGGATTGTCCAGTTGCTCGATGGATGCAAAAAAAGCATCCATGTCCACATGAATAATATGATCGGGATCGCAGTTCCCCATCCTTTATACCCCAGGGTTTTTTGATCAAGCCCGGCCGATGGAATTCAACTTAACATTATTGCTTAACATGGTGCATGATAAAAAGTTATTCACCGATTACTTTCACCAGCACCCGCTTGGGCCTTCGGCCATCGAATTCGCCATAGAAGATTTGTTCCCATGGTCCGAAATCAAGTTTCCCATTCGTGATTGCGACAACTACTTCCCGGCCCATGATCTGCCTTTTCATATGGGCATCGGCGTTATCCTCTCCCGTGCGGTTATGGTGGTAGACATCACCTGAGGAATTGAATGGCGCCAGGGTTTCCAGCCATTTTTTGTAGTCATGGTGCAGGCCCGGTTCATCATCGTTGATGAAAACCGATGCGGTGATGTGCATGGCGTTACAGAGCACCAGGCCTTCCTTCACGCCACTTTTCCTGACGATATTCTCAACCTCGGAGGTTATATTAAGAAATGCCATTCTTTCGGGCAGATTGAATGAAAGATGCTCTGTGGTTGATTTCATGAAATTGATCCTTTCGGCCATGATATTTTGCATATCTGCCAATGCAGATGTTATCATTATGGGTTAACTGATTTAAGCTGCCAACGATAATCAATGGGAGAAGGTTTAAAGTTCGATGTATCATTTCGAAGGTTATTTTTTGGGAAAGGACAGGCTGCGCCTGTACTGGCAGGGTTGGCAGCCCGATTGCCCCATCAAGTGCATTATCTGGTTTGTTCACGGCCTTGCGGATCACTCCGGAAGATACGATGTTATTTCAAATAAACTAGAAAACAAGGGTTATGCGGTTTATGGATTTGATCGAAGGGGATGTGGTAAATCAGAGGGGCCAAGGGGCCATGCATCTTCCTACGAGACCCTGATCGATGACCTGAGACTTTTTCAGGGTGAACTTGAGAAGATGCACCCGGATATTCCCATCATACTTCTCGGCAACAGTCTGGGGGGGCAGCTTGCACTCGCCTATTCAATGAACTACCCCCAAAGCATTCATGCCTGCATCGCCCTGGCGCCCTGGCTTTCACTACCTTTCAAGCTGCCATGGTGGCTTGAGAACACCGCTGCGATGCTGAACATGGTCACTTCTTCCATGACCTTCGACAACAGGCTGAATTATGAGGATCTTTCCAGGGATCGGGATTTCATCGAGTCGTTTAAAAACGATCCGTTGATACACCGAAAGATTTCAATCGGTCTCTATTTGCAATGTGCCAAGGCCGCCCAAAGACTTTTGAAGAATCCCCAGGTACTGCAGACACCCACGCTTTTGATTCATGGCACAGGCGACAAGATCACATCTCACCTCGGGTCCAGGCAGTTCGCTGAAGCAGCCCCACCTGAATTCATGAGCTATGTCGAAATACCCGAGGGCAGGCATGTCTTGTTGCAGGATGACTGCAAAGCTGAGGTCTGGATTGCATTGGAAAGCTGGCTAGCCAGGATCAATCTGTAAGAACCTTAGTCCTAGACTCCAGGTAGAACCGGTCCTGATGCCGTCGGTGGCACGATCGCGCCGGGGGGTAATCCGATCGGCCCGGGAGGAATTGCCCCAGCCGGTATGGCACCCGGAGGCAATGCTCCTGGTGGTAATACACCCGGTGGTAATGATCCAGGCAGTACCGGAGGCCCACTCAGTGCCACGATCTGGCCAGAGGTTCCGAGTCTTGCGAACAAGTGCCTGACTTCGCGCATCTTGACAATTCCCGTACCCGCCTCAAAATAGGTGATCTTCGAGCCAATGCTGCTTTGTCGAAGCAAGCCGTTGAATTCATCCTCGCTCCGGAAAGTCTTGCCATTCACCTGGATGATGACATCACCGACCTTGAGGCCGTATCTGTCAGCGGCAAGGCCGGGGGTGAGGGAGGAAATTTTATAGCCCCCTTGTTGAATGCCATTGGGTGCCGCGGGAGGTGCATAAGAGTAGGCTTGTCTTGAGGCTCCCGGTCCGCTTTTAAAGTTGGCGGGTGCGGATACCACTTGCGCATCAGCGATAGCCGCAGCGATCCCAAATATTGCCAACCCACCTAAAAACTTCAGATCCCCAAGAATTTGTCTTTTCATGATTTGTTCCTTTAAAAGCAGACCAATGTTACTACATAGATTATTCGCAGGAACACCTTCTTTATGGAATCGAACCTGAAGAAAAAACAAAAAAGATTTTAAAAAGTGTGTGAAATGGTAGGGGATTGAAGGTTTAAAGGGGACTGGGAAAGGCCCTAATAAACCAGTATCGCTTATCAAGTGGAAATAATGGCGTTTTTACTCCCGTGATGAATCCTGGATTTTTTTACTGTGACTGCGGTTTGATTCATAATAGACTTTTCATGTTGTCTATTTTACCCAACCCGAAAAGGAGTTTTTCCCATGTATGACATGAAGCAGCTAGATAAACTTAAAAAAATGCCCCAGCTTGTTCCTGATGCCTATGCAACTTACAGGCAATTCAGCAAGCAGGTGATGCAGGAGGGTGCGATCTCGGTGAAGAACAAGGAGTTGATCGCCCTTGCTGTCGCAATGACAACCCAGTGCACCTATTGCCTTGAAATCCACAAGGAAAAAGCAAAGCAGGCTGGCGTCACCGAGCAGGAAATCGCTGAAACCATCATGATCGCATCGCTTTTAAGAATGGGCGCAGCAGTCACCCATGGCGCTCATTGCCTCGACTAAAAATCAGCAAGATTATTGATTCAGCCTTTGTACTTTGATAAAGCTTTGCGCAACTATCATGGATACAGAGGCTGATTTTTCTTTCACACTGGTGAATGGGTGGTTTTTTGATGAGTTTTGATGCGGATGTGATCATCATTGGCGCGGGCCTCGCTGGTTTAAGTTGTGCCCGCATACTGCAAAAACAGGGAATCAATTACCTTTTGCTGGATGCGGCTGAAAAAGTTGGAGGCAGAATTCGAACCGATGTTGTCGATGGATTTCACCTCGATCGCGGATTTCAAGTCCTGCAAACCGCATATCCCGATGCGAAGCAGATTCTTTCCTACCCTGAATTGAACTTGAACAGCTTTTTCCCGGGTGCGATCATCCGTTACCAAGGCAGGTTCCACAGGCTTGCAGATCCTTTTCGAAATTTAATCACGGCTGCGCGCGGATTGTTTTCTCCCATTGGTTCCCTCAGGGATAAGTTGCTGGTGGGGTTTTTGCGCACCCAGGTTGTCGCAGGCACACTTGAAAATCTCCTTCAAAAACCTGAAGTATCAACACTCGAGAGACTTAAATCATCCGGCTTTTCTGATTCCATCATCGATCGATTTTTCAGGCCCCTTTACTCTGGTATTTTCCTCGAAAAGGAACTCTCCACATCGAGCCGGGCGTTTGATTTTAATTTCCGCATGATGGCTCTTGGAGACATTTGCCTGCCTTCGAAGGGTATGGAGGCCATTCCACGCCAGCTTGCTTCCGCCCTTGATCCCGCGCGCATCAGGCTTGAAACACGGGTTACATCCCTGGGCGAAAACAAGGTGATTCTTGCAACCGGCGCAACCATGTCCGCGCCTAAAATCGTGCTTGCTGTCGATCAATTTCAAGCTTCCAATCTCCTTGGATTTCCCGTGAAACCAAAGACGAAGAAGGTCACCACTCTTTATTTTGAATGTGCCTCACCCCCTACCGGGGAATCTGTGCTTTTTTTAAACGGCGAAAACAGCGGCCCTGTCATGAACATGTGCGTACCCTCGAATGTTTGTGAAAGTTACGCACCACAGGGCAGGGCGCTTGTATCCTGCTCAGTGCTTGATCATGATTTTGACCAAAATGAAATTCTTGTCCACAATGTGCTTGGTCAGATGAAGGAATGGTTCGGTGGTGAAGTTGATGCGTGGAAACATCTTCGCACCTACGAAATCAGCAACGCACTGCCTGTGCAAAATCCCCCGATCCAAATGCTTCCCCCGAAACCCTCGCCGGTTCGCCCCGGTGTTTACCAGTGTGGTGACTATTGCGGTATAGCTTCCATACAGACAGCCCTGCAATCTGGGAGAATTTTAGGTGAGTCTCTGGCAGGGGAAATTTAAATCAGGGTACCAGGGCAATCACCCGCGCGGGTGAGCCTGTCGCTCCCTCGATGGGTAGCGCCCCGATGAAAATGTGCGCCCCTATCGCGGGTAGTTGGCCAAGGTTGGTCAGATTCTCGAGATGCATTCTCTGCCCATGCAGTAAAACCTTGTTGCAGCCAAAGTTGGAATCCTTTCCCGGTTCGATTCCCGCAGTATCTATCCCCAGGCCGGCGATGTTCCTGTGCACGATCAAAAATCGGGTTGCTTCCAAGCTGAACCCGGGGAAGTGCAGGATGTTGGAATCATCTTTGCCCAGATATTTCTCACTCGAAAAATATTTGCTCCATCCCGTGTGGAAAAGCATGATGCAACCATTGGGAATCATGCCATGGATAGTTTCCCATTGAAGCAGATGATCAGGGGTGAGTTCAAAATCCGCATTGGATTCGCATTCGCTCGAATGGTCGATAACCATGCAGGGTTTTAATAGCGAAGAGGGCAGTAGCTTATCCATGGTGGTTTCGTGGTCGTGGAAATGGGCAGCCACCCCCACATGGGTGCCTGTATGCTCACCCATGGAAAACCCACCCAGGTTGAAACCATCCTTTTCCAGTTGATTTAGCGGAAATAGGGAAACTTTGGGATCGCCTGGCCACACAGTCATGGCTGAATTGATGGGATGGGTAAGATCAATGATGTTTCCATAATTTAAAGCAGGCATGAACACCCCCCGGTTTTGTAAAAACTGCCCTTGCAAACATTATATCTGAGGCTATAGGCGTCTTTCAGTTGGTGGTAAACAACCAGCGGGCCCTAACAAGGCCGATTCTTAAAAGCAGGTTCTTCTGTGTGCTGAGTCTAGCGGGAAGTTCAGCAGTATTCCCTCCGGGAATATGGATAAAAATTTATCGGGTCCGCATGGCAGGGTCAGCCATGCCGATAACTTCTCACAGAAGGACCTTTTTTATTCCTTGTCAAACTTCTCAATAAACGGTTTTCCACCGTCCCATGTTATTTCGATTTTTAGGTCGTTGGTGGGCTTATCGATTGTGACCTTAAGTCCAGAAGTTTCCGTTGAATTGTACTTTTTAGGTGCATGCCACATCTGCTTGGAAGGCCCCAGGGTTTCCAGGGCAATCACAGCAACCGGATGAGTTCCCGTGACGCAACCATCGTTGTCGTTGGTGGTGGTAAGAGTGAAAGTTCCATCTTTGTTGATTTTACCTGAAGCAGCCCTGAACCCTGCTGGGGCTACCTGGACGAAACCCAGCGGAACAGGTTTTCCATCAATAAGCACAATGCCGGAAACCTTGACAATTCTAGGGCCGGAGTCGCATCCAGCGAGAAATAACAAAATGCCCGACAAACAAAGACCAAGTATGTGACGAATCATTAGGGGAAATCCCGGGGTTTGAAAATCAAGGAGGGGAAACCGCTTCGCCACCATCCTTGGTGGATAACGCTTTGTAGACCGTAAGAGCTATGGAATCAGTGATGAATTGGTTGTGGCCATCCGCGAAAATAAAGTTGACTCCTCCAACATGCTTGCTTCCAAACCCTCCAAAAAGGGGAATTCCGTAGGGGGATGTTGTAATGCCGGTACCTGGCTTGGTGTTCGGAGGGTTTTCCGTGTTGCGCAGGCAACTCTCATTTCTTGAAGCCTGGCTCCAAAGATTTGTGGAGAGATTGGTATGGGCGTCAATCACCTCGCCAATTACCGTGGTATTACTGGTGCCATCAGTGATTTCGTTGCGTCTTTGATTAATTTTATAATTGAATATACCGCCATTATAGAGCTTCAAGGTTGCGCTGATACCTTGGGAAGGCCCAAGTTGTCCATGAACCAAGGCATAACTGCCGGTTGCTGCATTTAAACCACTTGTAAGGATAAATTTATCACTCATATCCGAAGAGCAAACCATCACCGGCGGCCTGGTCTCAATACCTTTGCTTTTTGTAGTCCAAGTTGATCCCTGATTGTATGGTAGGTCGTTCTGGTCAAAGGTTTTGTAAAGGGCTTCCATTTCCATGAAAGGCAATAGTTGTAGGAATGCGCTTGCACCATTTCGCTGAACCAGTGTGTCGTTGGCGCAAGGTCCGTTTGTGATACCATCGCAACCATGCCTTCCGGCAGGAAAAGCGTTGTAGGTGGATTCATAATTTAGCAGCGCCAACCCCATTTGTTTGAGATTGTTCTGGCATTTCATGCGGGCTGCCGCCTCGCGGACTTTTTGCACCGCCGGCAACAATAATCCTATCAGGATTGCGATGATAGCAATTACCACCAAAAGTTCGATCAGCGTAAATGCCTTTTGAGAATTTTTGACGGTCATGATAGCCTTTTAAAAAAGGACAATATTATTCATGTAATCTTAATTTTATGATAACCAGTTGGAAATTGGGAGTCCAAAGCCCTTTTTGAGCCCCTGAATTAAGGGATTTATGAAAGCTCTTTAATTTTTTGCTGCCTGCCTGGTCACGATTGGAACATACCCGAATTCAAAACCCTTGGGCGGGGTCACAATCAAAGCCGGGTCCAGGTCCGCGAGTTTACCGGTGGTGGGCGCGGGCAGATATTCTTTTTCCCTTGTC
>SYCV01000117.1 GCA_005786805.1 Planctomycetia bacterium
ATCAATGCCAATTTTCAAACTAAGACCATGGCTTATTTCAGCCCGGGGAGTTTGATGACAAGGCCTTGGTTGAAATCTGGCCCTGGTTTTCCTGAACCGGCTGATGTGGCAATGCTCATCGCATCCGGATTTATGCTCAAGGAGTACAAAACACCGGAAGATACCTCATGAGCCACTTCAAGTGAACCATCCGAGGGTTTCCATTGGGTTAGCACACCTTTTCCCTTGGGTGCCCCACCGACAGCGAGGAGATGTTTGCCATCCGGGGTGAAACGAAGGGAATAAATCCAACCAGGATGGGAGCTTGGTTCTTTATCAGAGTTAGGAAGCCCCTTGTTCACCAAATTTCGGATGAACTTACCATCCTGAAGGTTCCAAAGCTTGATGACCCGGTCACCACCAGCAGTTGCAAGGATCGATTGATCGGGGCTGATGGCAAGCGAAAATACCCCCTCCTTGTGGCCGTTATCCGCTTCTTTTTCCTTGTATGCCTTGATCTCATAAGCCATGCTTCCAGCGGGAACATCCCAAGCCTTGATGGAACCCTGCATGGAACAAGAGATCAATCGCTTGCCATCGTTGGTCCAAAGCACATTGTAAACAGGAGAGGGTTCAGCCTTGGTATGGGCATCAATCTCCTTGAGAACATTACCCTTGGTGATATCAAATAGCCTGACTTTTCCATCATGGCATCCGGTGGCAAGCAGTAGTCCCTTGGGATCAAACGCCACGGAATCAACAAAATTGGGATGAGGGAAGGATTTTTGAGGGGCATCTCCAGCAATTTTCCATTCACTGAAGTTGCTTGCACTATCAGCACTGAAAAGGACTTTGCCTTCCTTGCAGAAAGAAATTCCATTGGGAATACTGCGAAGATTGAATGTTTGGACTACATTTCCAAAGTCTGGAGCCAATGGCTGACCCGGATTGAATGGAACCTGAAGCATCTGAATGGAACCATCCTCCGTCCCAACTGCAACAATTTGATCCTTGGAGTAGGTAATTGTCTTTACCACACCGGGAACCTTGATAGAGCTGATAGGTTTAAGATCGCTGGCTTGGAAAAATCGAACTTCGGGGTCCAGTCCACCTGTTGCAATCACTTGCCCGTTTGGCGAGATGGCTACTACCCGAAGAGCATTACCCCCGGCTTCAATCGTTTTATCAGCCATATTATTTCCAAGGTTCCAGGAGCGAAGAATTTTATCATCGCACGCGGCCCAGAGAACCTGGCCACCCTGGCCAAACGCGAAACTTCTAACTGGAAATCCAGTGACTAAAAGTTTTGTGATCGCAAGGTTATGAAGATGAATCGCACCATCCCCGCCTACCGCATGTATGGATGTGCCCGTGGGGCTGAAAGCGATTCCGCCATTGAAGCTTGGGCCATCAAAAAACTGCTGTTCCCTTCCAAGCAATAGATCCCAGGTACGGGCGATACCATCCTGACAAGTGGTGACTAGCTTGGTTTTATCGGGTGAAAATGCGACTTTCACAACATCCTTGGGATGACCCAGCACCCATAGGTCTTTGCCATCCTCGGTTTTCCAAACCTTCACATTCTTACCGCTTGATACCGCGCACATCGTTCCATCCCTTGACAATACCACATCATTCAAGGAATCAACGGCGATAGGTTGGTGCTTTAAGGTCTCTTTTCCTGTGGTGATATCCCACTTGTGGGGGATTTTATCCTCGCCAAAGGTCCATACAACATTATCCGTGGCGCCATAAGCGGCAGCTTTTACGGGTGCGGGACCCGCATCCAACATTTTGACCAAGGCAATTTCATGGGTTGAAAGCGCGTCTTTGCCAACTACCATAAGAGCTCTTGGTTCCTGAAGGAACTGAAGATTCTTCGCCTGCTCACCAGTGATTCTAAATATCTCCTTTGCCAGGGAGACATCATATACCCTTGCGGTTTCGGCGGTTTCCTTTTCAAGGACCAACGCCGCTTGTTTACCATCACTAGCAAGTTCAAAGGCATTCACAGGGCCGACATTCCATTCCGCCAGCGGTTTATAAACATCCTGGGCAAGGTCTGCCACGGCAAGGAAAACGGTTTTGCCATCTTTGCCAATGATTGCGACTGTTGACCCATCCCTTGATGATTTGATGAATTTGACAGGCACTCCTATCGAATTCTTCTCAGAGACAAGTTTACCATCAACATTTTTCACAAGGATAAGCTTGCCATCATCACAACCCAATAAAGAAACATCCTTGTTAAGTATGGGGGCGATCACATTGACAGGTGCTGCAACCCTGGTCGACCAATTTGAATTAAGTGACCAGTTCAAAACACCTTTATCCTTGACCACAGCCAAAGCCTTGGAATTATCAGTGGACCAACCCACTTCAAGTACCGGGTCGGGTAAAGGAAGGTATTCAAGGGTGATTCCGTCAGGAGAAAACATCGCCAAGCCATAGCCTTCAATGGCGGCCAAAATCTTTTTCTCCTCGTTATCAAATGCAAGGGAGAGAGGATTACCAAAAATGGAGACCTTTGGGGAAGATTTTAGATCATTTCCATCAAGTATGCGAATGGACTTATCCGCCATCGCCAGAAGGATTTTCTTGCCTGAGGGAGAAATTCGCATCTTGTTCAACGGGGCATCAAGGTTTGTGGAAGCAGCATTGCTCCAATCGGAAGTCTTCGTCAATTTCAAGGCTTTGTCAGCACCAATCGATACCAAGCCAGCGGGAGAAAACTCTAGTTTCACCACTTCGCCCGCATGAACAGGCACCAGTTTAGGTTCCGCTTTTCCCTCAGATTCAATGACTGCGATTTTACCATCAGCCAAGCCGGCGATGATTTGTTTCCCATCATTCTTGACAACCAAGCTTCGAACTGCAGCAGGAAGCTTTACTGGCGCCCTGGTTTCCTTCTTGGTGTCAGACTTGATGACCTGAACGGTATCATTGTTTGCAAGGACCATAACTTGCGCATCATGGGAAAAACTCGCGACATTAAAAGGTGCAGCGGGCTTGGGAATAACCCTTCCCTTGTCGGAAGAACCGGGGACATTACCGGTTTTAATTGAGCCATCGGGGAGAGTCATCCAGAAATTTTTGGAAGCGCCCTCAACCATGATTGAGACGGGACCCGGTTCAGGTGTTCCCATTTTATTTGATGAAGGAGTTGGTTTCCAACTTCGAACAAAGCCATCGTCTCCAGAAGTCAAAATCATTCCGGAAGGGTTGGCTAAGGCTGTCAGTTTTGTCTTATGGGCCTGGATTAGCACTTCTTTTTTCTCAGCGTTTTGCAGAAGAATGCTTCCATCAGCAAAGCCAACATAAGCGGATTTATCACCCTCTCCTGGCAATATCGCGAAAGGAGTCTCCTTAAGCGTGGCACCTATGTTCACAGGTTGGTTATTGGCACCCATGCCAGTCATGCGGATCTGTTTGCCAGCGCCGGCCCAGATCCATTTCTTCCCATCCTGGCTGGAAACACCAACCAAAGGAACCTCCTGCAAAGGTGACGGCTGAGAACCGGGAGTCGCTGGGATTTGCCATACTTTGACCAAACCTGCTTTTCCCATCGTCATGAATTGATTACTTTGCGGGGCAAATTCAAGGGATGTTATTCCCTCGGGGTGCACAAGTTTGGTTGAAACCAATTTACCCTCTGCCACCGACCACACATTCGCGACACCTTTGTCGTTTCCTGCAGCGACCCACTTTTTATCAGGGCTAAGCGATATTTTGTTCAATCCGGAAAACTTGGTTTCGATATCTCGCGAAGTTTTTAACCCTTCCCCAGTATGAATCCGGATGATCGAGTCACTGGATGCGGTTGCGACCATTGAACCATCACCAGCAATTGAGAATGCGACCACGGGAGTGGAATGCTTTTTTTCGCCAGATGAAGCGGACTTTGCCAGGATGTTCCATGACTTGATGGTGCCATCCTCCCCGGAAGTGAAGGGACTGCCATCCCTTGAAAGTATTGAGGTTACAGCACCAACATGGGCCCCGATAACCAACCCTGCTTTGCCATCCGCGACATTCCAGGTGCGAAGGGTGCCATCAGCACCACCCGATACAAGTTGCAACCCGTTGTTCACAAAAAGCAACGAAAGAACAGGGCCTTGATGCCCCTTCAAAACCACTGGTTCCTTGAATGATTCCTTTGGGTCCGTGACCTTCCACAAACGGATTGAACCATCCTTGAGACCGGCGGCGGCCTTGGTCCCGTCCGGCGTCGAGACCACAGAATGCACCACATCACCAAGGTTCCAACTTTTGATCGGATCCGACATGGGATAATCCCAGATATTGGCATTGTTATCAGAGCTACCTGATGCAATCAATGAACCATCGGGATTAACCGCGACACTAAGCACCATTTGCTTGTGCCCTTGGGGGCCGGTCAAGGTCCTGATTTCCTTGCCAGTCACAGCATCCCAAACCTTGATGGTCTTATCAAAGCTACCCGTCACAACCTGCTTGCCATTGGGGCTGAAAACAAGTGAGTAAATCGTCTCGTTATGGCCTTTCAATATGCTGGATGGATTCGGAAGGGAGGGCGACTGCCCCTCACACCAGGAAACCACCATCATTCCCGCCAAGATCGCAGGCAACCATCTGTAAAGACACGACAGCGAGGGAGTCGGTAAGAAAAATCCAGCCTGATTATTGTAACGCATCATAAACTCCGGAATGGTCAAGATAATCCTAGGGTATGAACATGCCAGTTTCGCACCTTGAAAGTGCCTTGTCAACAAATTGAAAGTTTAATCAAGGATTAAGGGAGCAATGATTTTTGATTGAAAACCAGCCTCATGGTGGATGGCATTTCTCGCAACCCTTGCATTTTTGGGAAAATCGATTCCCAGAGCCTCCCCAGTATTGGGGTTTAGTTCATAAAAAGGCGCACCCGTGCTAGCAATCGTGACGCGGATTTTATGACCCTTGTTGAACTTCATGCTCAAGGACCCAACATCGAAGGCAATTTTCGCGACTTTGTCTTTTTCAAGGAACACTTCTTTTTCATATCCTTCACGATACCTGGCCCGGCGCACATAATCCATGATCAGCATGGACCTTCCATCAGGATAAACATCGCTGATTCTTACAATAAGGTCGGTATCGGGGGCATCAGAAGAAAGAAACATTTCCGCCCTGACTTTCCCGGTCCATTCAACGGGTGCATCGAGAACTTCAGAGGTGAAGGTTTTCACCTGCGATTGGGACTCAAAGGCTCTTGCGTCTATACCTCCGGGAAATCCTTTTGCGGGAATCGTAGCAGGGTTGACCGGGTCTGCAAGAAAATCAGTCCTGCTGGATTCAAGAACAGGCGGTCTTAAACCAAGCTTTCCGCCCTGACCCAGAAAATACGATGTGGGAGCAGACTTGATGGGCCAGTCGGTGGATTCCCGCCATATATTTCCGGGAGCATCCTTTTCACCAACAGCACCCATCACATAATATTTCACGATGGGATCTTTTTCCACGCCATTGGCCACGCCTTTTAAATAATGGTCAAACCACCTTATCATATGGTCATCCATTTGGAATTTGGCATTGTCGGGATAAACAAGGTCATTCGCTTTGTTGGTCTCCTTGAATCTCCCATGCAGCCAGGGGCCGATCAAAAGTTTTTGGGTTCCCTTGGAACTTGGGCCACCTTGGTGCTGTCGTCCCACATAACTGTCAATCGAACCAACACACATGAAATCGTACCAACTACCGACAGTAAAACAGGGCACATTCATTTTTGAAAAGTGCCTGGAACAATCCTCGTCTGCCCAATAGGCATCATAAGTGGGATGTTTGAACCATTCTCTCAGCAAATCCATATTGTCCTCGGGGTTTCCCGGAATGGTGTTCATGGTTTTGAATCTAAGCGGCCTGGTGGTTCCACCAATCCTGTAGCCTTCATGAAAAAGGCTGAGACCGGTATCAATCATGTACTGGCAAACGAGGTGAGGAGGCTGGGTGACTGCCAAAAAATTCTGCGCAAAGCCAGCCTGCGAACTGCCAAGAGTACCGATTTTCCCGGTGCTCCATGGTTGTTTTGCAAGCCACTCGACGGTGTCATACCCGTCTTTAAGCTCTCCCCATCCCAATGCCCTGTAACCAACCCAGGTTCCCTCGGAAAGATGGCTGCCCCTGAAATTCTGTACCACAACCACATAACCCGCATTCACAAGCTTCTCATAGCTTTTTTTGACAGCGGGAGACTTGATATCCGCATACCTTTGCTCATAGAGCACGGGCCACGGCCCTTTCCCTTCAGGAGCAAACATATAAGCGGAGAGCTTTTTCCCATCCCTCATGGGTATCATCAAGTGCTCATCCCGGCCCAGCGCAATCCCATGGCCAACAAGAGTCGCAACAAAAACCAAAATAAAGGTTTTAAATTTATACATCATCACTCTCCCATTTATTATTTTTTCACATCGGCCAGCATCGCACCCGCCGGATCGATCATTTTCAATTTCCCGCCCAGTTGCGCGTAACATTCCGGAAGGTCAAATGAATCCAACACATTGGGCAGCATCGATGACAATGGCCAGTCATAGCATTCGGAGCACGCAAGTTCGCGGTAGGAACTCAGGGAGTTCTTGAGTGTGACTTGTTTGATTTTTACATCTAGGATTGCAGCAAAGAGAGCAGGCAGTGTTCCCCATCCTTTTGCGGCAAGGTGAACATCCTCGAAGCCGTTGTCCCTTAGCCAAGCCAAAACACCCATCACATCCAACACTTTCTGGCCAAGATAAGGCGAGTCAAGCATCAGAGAATGAACCGCGTTAAAATAATCGTTTCCATAAGGCACAAGAAATTGATTAACCCCACAGGTATCAGGCTTGGATTCTCCTATACCCCTTACATCGCATGTGAAAAACTCTGAATCCGGCTCAGCCTTAAGGAGTTCACGGACAAAAGGTTCCCTGCGCAACTCATCGGCGGATGATTGGTGGGCCACATAAAGAACCGCGCGCTTCGAGGATCTTGGCGGTCTGGAATCATGGGGCTTTTCGGTCAGGCGGTAGACAATTGCGAACACCTCGGACTCGGTCTCGATCGCGTAAACATTTGCAATGGGCTTTGGGAAATCTTTGTCACGGATGCTCCGTAAAATCCTGTAATCCGGGTTGGGATTACCCTTGGGCATCTTCAGCACAGATTTGACACGGGTAGACAAATCCGCCACCCCCTTCTTGCTAGCCCCAACCAAGGCCTTCGCCTTTCTATCCGTGAATGAAAACAAGGAACGAGAACCAAATTTAGCAACCTGCCCTTCCGGGGTACACCACAGGGTCTCATCCTTCTCAACCACCACCTTGGGCTCTTTCTGCATGTCAGAAATTTTGGTGACCTGGTTGAACCACTGGTACATTGCTTCACGATTTTCAATCGAATACCCATGCTCAGTGGGGCCGGTATAAAGCTTGATGTTTTCCCGCGCACCCAAAAGGGTGTAGAGCTTCTTGAGCTTTTGAAAAGCTTCCTCCGAACCCCTAACATCAAAGAAATCTTTTTCCTTGGCGAGAATTACTATGGGTTTGGGTGCGAGCGCCGCCAGAAAATCCGCATGATCCAGGTTCATGGCCAAGATTCCCGGTGGACATTGCTCGGAATCCGCGGGAAGTTCATTTTCAAAATTACGCCTGAAAGTGGTTACAAAACAGGCAGGCGCAGCCATGGTCCACCGCTGCTCCAACCCACAAAGCCAGGTGGTCATGGTACCCCCGCCGGAATTCCCTGTAACCCCGACCCTGGCCGGGTCAACCTCGGGCCGGGTAAGCAGATAATCAAGGGCGCGAATTCCATCCCAAGCGCGCCAGCTTCCAAAAAATTCACCAACCAAAAGTTGCTGGTTACCACCATGCAAATGTTCGCCCACTCCGATCCTGGGCCGCCTGCTTTGCTCGACATGGCCATACTGGATTCTTTCGCCCTGGCCGATCGGATCAAATATGAGGGTCACATATCCCATGATCGCAAGCCCCTGGCAGAAAGCTTGGTAGGCATCCGCGGCTTTGCCATTAAGCGAATGCCCGCAGGATCCCACGACTCCCGGCAAAGGACCTTTTCTACCCTTGGGAATATAAAGGTTAGCACTCACAAGAAAATCCGGACGGCTTTCAAACAGGACTTTTTCGATGGTGTATGCATCCCTTTCCACTTTGCCGGTGACTCGGGCATTCAAGGGTGTTTTTTCAGGAAAAGCACCAAAGCAGGTTTGGATTTTTTTGCGCACGGATAGCACATACTGTTGGGCGTCTTCCTTGGTTTGAAGCCGATTGATTCCCGCAAGATTCGCCCGGTCGCTTTCCCGCACCCGCCTTCCCAGGTAATCGTGAACCATGCGGGGAAAATGATTGAATTGCTGGGGTTGAGCCTGTGCGGTAACAAACGAATTCCCACCCGTTGCCAGCAAGCCGGATTGCAATGCGACCAATTCCATCAACGCACGCCTGTTTAACAATGAGAAATCATTCAACGACATTGTTCATCCTTTTCAATTATCTCTGAGGTGAAAAAGTAGGGCGGCAACCATGGTTCTAACTCCTGTTTTTATCACAGGTGCATATTCCGGAAAATAAGAATCTGAATGCGTAACAGCAAGGGGCTTCCCACCCCGCCGGGCTACATCCACCGCCTTCGGGTCCGCTGATCCAAGAAAATAATAAAACCCGGGAACACCTGCCCGGACAAACTGGCTGAAGTCCTCACCACCGAGACTCATGGGGCGCTCGTGTACTTTGTCCCTACCCAACAAGTTTTCAAAAACACGCACCGTGGTTTGGGTTAATCTCTCATCATTGATCAATTCTGGAATATGCTCCATCGCATTCACCCTTACCACAGGTTCCGGGGCGCCCGCGCCAAGTGCCGCTGCCCTGGCAACCTGATCTATCGAAGCCAGAATTTTGACACGCGTGGAAGTTCGAACCGTCCTAACTGTCAACTCTAATTTAACCTCCGCAGGAATGATGTTATGTTTTGAACCGCCATGAATTGAACCAACCGTGACAACCGCAGGGTCCAGTGGGTCACGCTCACGACTGATGATCAATTGCAAGTCGCGAACTACCCGCGCAGCAATCACAATAGGGTCAATCGCCTTGTCCGGGAATGCGCCATGCCCACCTTTTCCCTTCACAATGATATCCACGGAATCAACATTCGCCTGCATTGGGCCCGCCCGATAATTGACATGTCCGGCTGGAAAGCGACCATCGCAATGAAGTGCGAGTGCAAGGTCAGGCTTGGGAAACTTGGTGAACAAACCATCATTGATCATGGCCCTGGCACCCCGGCCTGTCTCTTCAGCGGGCTGCCCGACAAAAAGAATTGTTCCCTGCCATTGATCCTTGATTTTCCCGATTATTGAGGCGACTCCGGAAAGGCAGGTGATATTGATATCATGGCCACACGCATGCATAATCCCGACCAAGTTCCCATTGGCATCGCGCGCCTGTTCCTTGCTCGCATAGGAGAGTCCGGTTTTTTCAACAAGAGGAAGGGCGTCCATGTCCGCCCTGACCATGATGGTTTTGCCTTTGCCATTCTTCAGCACCCCCACCACGCCATGCCCACCAATTCCCTCATGAACCTGGCAACCGGCGTTTTTCAAGGCGTTTGATAGCCTTTTGGCGGTGAGAACCTCCGTGCCCGAAAGTTCAGGCTGTGAGTGAAACTGCCTGTATAGCGTTTCCAAGTTTTCAGCTTCAGCCTCATAGAGTTTTTGAACCGTGTCATCTGATGCCAAGCCAAAACTAGACACCCAAATTACGATAAATGTGCCCAAAGTTATACGAAACATCATTGGATCCCGGGCTTAATTTGATTCCTGAAATAACGGACACATGGCAAGAATTCAAATGATCTGATAAAAACTGTTGAAGGTCAAGGATTTGCGTGATTTTGTCGTAATTATCCTCAACTGTTTGAATCTGGTATTTGTTTCATCAATCCTGGCAAGAAACATGATCAAACAAGTTTTACTTGCACTATTTCCCCAGAAACTTCCTTCACAAATTAACCACCCTGGGAATCCACATTAATGGAAATTTTCAAATTATAAGTCTAACATCAATTATGGGTACCTTATTGAGACTGCAAAAGAAGGTTTATTACAGATAACAATATTATTTGAGCTATTGCTTTAAAAGAAATGATCCACAACAGAAATGACC
>SYCV01000118.1 GCA_005786805.1 Planctomycetia bacterium
GCGCCAGGCAAGAATGCCTCCGCGACGGTGACCGCAAACCGAGCCAAGGATTTCGGCTCTGAGATCATTCTCACGGTTGGTGGATTACCCGCAAATGTCACCGCAAAACCGGGGCCCATTCCCGCCAATATGAATGAGGTAAAGTTTGAGATAACCTCGACGGACAAGGCCGCGCCTGCGACACCATCAATCACCGTCACAGGCAAGGCCAAGGGAAAAGAGAAGGAAGAGACCCACACCTCCCCTGGTGTCACTCTCACTATCAAGAAATAACCTATAGTTTTCGAGTATTTACCAATGCAAAAAATCCGATGGTCAGCGACGGTTTTTGTCTTTCTGATGATGCAGGCCCTTTTGGGGTTTTCCCAGTCACCCGAAAAGTCTGTTGATGAAACCCGCAAGGCGTTTAAAAAACTTTTGGATAGGCCAAAGTTGCCCCTTGATCCCAGGCAGGTTTCAAAGACCAACTCTGGTTCGTTCTCCTATGAAACGGTTGATTTCACCTCGGATAAGAAACAGGATGGGTCACCGGAGCGAGTTCCCGCGTACATTGTTTCCCCAAGTGAAAAAAAGTCCAAGCTTCCCGCGGTCATCATGTTGCACGGAACCGGCAGCAACAAGGAAAGCCAGAAATCATGGCTTGAAGAATTCGCCAGGAGGGGTTGGATCGGAATAGCCATTGATGCCCGGCATCATGGAGCGCGGGCTAATGGTAAAAAAGGCTCCGAGGCTTATAACGAGGCCATCACCCAAGCCTGGCGCTCACCGAAAGACAAGCCCCAGCCCATGCCTTTTTACTTTGAAACCTGCTGGGATCTTTGGTGCACGGTTGATTATCTTCTGCAGCGTGATGATGTAGATCCAAACCGCATAGCGATGGTTGGCATCAGCATGGGGGGCATCCAGACCTGGCTTGCAGCTTCCATTGACGAGCGTGTCGCGGTCATGGTCCCCCTTATCGGGGTGCAAAGTTTCAAATGGACGCTGGATAATGGCAAATGGCAGGCCCGGGCGAATACCATCCGCAAGGCCCATGAGGCCGCGGCAATGGACCTCGGCGAAAAGGAAATCAACGCGAGGGTTTGCAGGGAACTTTGGAATAAGATCATCCCCGGGATTTTAGATGATTTCGATTGCCCGAAAATGTTAAGGCTTTGTGCCCCGAGGCCGATGTTGATTTTGAATGGGGAAAAAGATCCCAATTGCCCGATCGAAGGTGCCCGGATAGCCTTCGCCAGTGCCACCGATGCTTATAAGAAAGCAAATAAGTCTGAAGCGCTGAAGATTGTCGAAGCCGAGGGTGTTCCACACACGGTCACCCCGGAATTCAAGGCGCAGACTTTGGCCTGGCTTGAACGCTGGCTTAAGTAAGATCATAATCAGGCAAATTTAAACCGGATCGATTGAGCCTGCAGGTTTTACTTTCCAGCACTATCTTTTAATTCCCGGGTCATTTCCAGTAACTCCGCCAGCATTTTGTCCGATGCTGTCTTTTCAAGGCGATTGGTCCCCATCCAGGTCTCGTAACCTCCAAGTTCATGATGTTTGGGCGTGGGAAGGTAACCATAATATCCATGGGCCAGTGAGACCATCCAACCTCCCTGAATCGGGGTTTTCTTTTTGTATTCCAGACCAATTTCACAAAACACCTCGCAGGGCATGGTTGCAATTGCTTTGTCACCTATCCGGAGCACCTGCAATGGCATCTTAAGTTTTTCAGGATACTCCGCCATGGTGGATACTCGCTGAGCGTAGATTGCCGAAAGATTACCCTTGGCTGGGTCTTTTGTCGGGTCTGCGAGAGTTTGCTTCACCCATTCCATGTCAGCGGAATCGGGCCTTCGAAGGCCGATCAAGGGCTCGCGAAATCGGGCACCCAGTGTGATAGCAGATTCATATTTTAACTTGGCCATGGAATCGACCACTTTGTTCGCAAGGTCGTTCGCTACAATCGTCATCTGCTCATAAGGCTTTTGCCTGCCTCGTGGGGTCCTGAAATTGATGTTATTGATGTCCCCGCTTGTGCCATTGGCCATCATTGCGACAAAGCGGTTGTTTTGATTCTCCTTGGTGAGGATTTCCTTCACTTTTTCGCAATAAACCCCGTAATAGTCTGAGGAAATATCCCCATTATCAACCCCGCCCACATAATGAAGCGAGTATGTGGAATACAGGGCGATGGGATTGCCCTTGGGTTCACGAATGGCAATGTAGGAGACTGTGGGATCTGTTGGCCCTGCGGGTTCGATCAAATCAGGGTTTCCCGCACCCGGATTCATTTTTACGCGGTCTAGTTTGCCAAAAGGGTTAAGGGGCATTTTCCCCTCCTTTAAAAACCACCTCCGGTTAAACACATGCTCAGGGGCTTCAACAGTTCCAAAGGCAATTTCCGCGGGCCTTGATTGATCGTTCGCTTTTTTAACCCCATCTGCAATCCTTCGAACCACCAACTTTTGATATTCATCCAGGGTTTGCTGGATGGATCTTGGATTTTGACCCAAAACACTGGCGGCTGAGTGGGTGTGCGTCGCCGAGATCAAAATATTCCCAGCGGGGATTCCAGTCTCTTTTTCTATAAGGATTCGCGCTTCATCACTAACATGCCTTGCGATTCCCAATAGATCCAAAACAACCAAGGCTAGTTTGGTTGAGCCATCATCAAGAACCAGGCACCTTGCGTTGAGTTGATCATGCACCCTGGTTGATGGGAATGGAACGAATCCCCCCACAATTTTGCTTCCCAGAGGTGATGTGATATCGGAAGTGGCCGCCCCGGCGCGGAAGACCTTCTCTGCACCTGACGCGATCGGAGGAAATATAAAAAATAAAGGAACTAAAAATAAAACTTTAGAGGCATTTGAACTCATGGCTTCTTTCAATGTTGATGATTTATCTAAATAAAAAATAAGTATAAAGTTAAAATTAAAGCTATCAATATTGCAATTACAATTAAGAATTAATCAAATAATTTGTTGATAAATTCAATTGTTTTGTGAAAAAAAGAAACCCCTGTTTGTATCAGGGGTTTCACAAGGGATTTTAGAAAGGTAAATCATTTATCCAGGTCTGCTAATTGACCATCAGTTGCTCCAATAGCATATTTAAGAACGACTGGGTCTACAGAATCTCTAATAAACCTTACAGAACCATCTCCCATCACACCTGTCACACCTCCAGTGTGGAAACTAAAAGGCTCATCATGTGGCCCACAATTATTGGTCTTCCAACTGCAAGTGGTAGGTCCACCAACGGGGGTTGCGTTATTATTGATTCTTGCGACCTTAGAACCAGTGGAATTACTAGGACCAGAAAACCCATTTCCAAATGCATCAGGATCTGCCCATGCATAAACCCTGCGAGCATTGCCATTGGCTGCAGTGTCACCAATTGCAGGCTTAGGTGAAGTTGTCAATGGTGATGGTCTTGATGAACCGGAACCAAAAATTCCAACAGTAGTATAGGCCCGACCAGCATCTTCAATAATCATAAGAGTGTTTGATGTACCATCTGTGCAACTAAGGGGTCCCTTGTCAATTCCAAGCATGCCGAAAGCCATACTTGATCTTGGTTGAGCTGTGTCTCGCACCTTTGTGGAGTCATTCACATCACTCATGACAGGAACCATGTAATCAAGTCCTCCAAGACCCGATCCATTATCACCAGCGCCACGGCCGGTCGCTCCTATTGGTGTGCTTGGACAAATAAATGTCTTTACCGTGGTCTGTGCTGCGGTCCATCCCGAAGGATGAGCTGGATCAGCATAATCCCTGCCTTTGGCAGTTAAATGCAAACCGCCAGTTGCTGAGTAGGCACGATATCCAGTAGCTAGGGTTGCATTAGTGGTTTGATTGTAAATCTGTGTAGTATGATCAAACATTTTATAAACAGCTTCCATCTCAATGTAAGGAAGCAGTTGGGTACCAAAAGAGTGTGTCATATAAAAGGTTGTAGCTGTGCCTGTGGAATCCAGCTGACCAGGATGCGGAAAAACTGAATAAGTGCTAAGAAAGTTATGTGCAGCCAAACCCATTTGCTTAGCATTATTTTGGCAAGTACTTCGAGCTGCTGCCTCTCGGACTTTTTGCACTGCAGGTAATAACAAACCAATCAAAATCGCAATGATCGCGATCACCACCAAAAGTTCAATCAAGGTGAATGCAGTTTTACCTTTTTTGAAACTAGAGAGACGCTTGAACATAAAAAACTCCTTGGAAAAATTACGACGATTCTCGAACGAGAACAATTTTATTAAATTACAATTCAGGAGTTATTCAAATGAAGAATAGATGAAGAGTTTGTGATCAAAATATTAAGGATATAGGATGCTTTATTTTAAGTATGTTTATGTATGTATCCTTCAAGTTTTTGTTATTAAGTTAATGATTTTAACAAAATCTTCACATTTGTGCTGAATATTAAAACTCATTTATTTAACCAATACTTATTAATCACTGATTTTGCTAGCTTTTAACGCATCTGATTTCGCCTGGGCAGCTTTTCCCATCGCCTTGAAAGCCAAGCCTCGGTTTGTCAATGCGTTACGATGGTTTGGGTCCAATTCAAGTGCTTTTGAATAATCCTTGATGGCTTCATCATTCTTTTTTAGGGCTGAGTAGCAATTACCCCTCATGGCGTACGCCTCAACATACTTCTCATCCATTTCTATCACCTTGGTGAATTGCTCAATTGCTGTTTCATAATCTTTATTGTTGAAAAGTTCGCGACCTTTCACAAAAGCGACCCCCTTGGCATCAAGCCCGGAGGAACAACCTAAAAAACCACTCGTTAAAACCAATAAAAACACAAAAAAAACACGATTCACTTTTATCTCCTTGGAATTAACAAAAAGCCCCACACCATCAAATGGCATGGGGCTTGGAAAAAATTATCTTACTCGTCGAGATTTATAACTTGCCCATCAGTTGCTCCGATAGCGTATTTTAATGTAATCGGGTTGATGGTATCTCTTATGAATCGAACAGAACCATCACCCATGGTTGTATTTACGCCACCACCATGGAAACTAAATGGCTCATCATTGGGGCCGCAATTATTTACGCTCCATAAGCATTGGGAGGGGCCACCAGTAGGCGTTGCATTATTGTTGATTTTTGCGACTTTAGAACCGGTCGATTTACTTGGTCCGGAAAAACCATTGCCAAATGCATCAGGATCTGCCCATGCATACACTCTTCTTGCGTTTGAGCCGATACCATCTCCAGCAGCACTATGCCCAGGTCCTGATAATGGCGATGTTCTTGATGAACCTGCGCCAAATCTTGCGACAGTTGTGTAGGCTCTTCCTGCATCTTCAATAACCATGATGGTATTGGAAAGTCCATCGGTACAGCTATTTGCAGATTGATTCAAGCCTAACATTCCAAAAGCCATTGATGATCTAGGTTGGGTTGTGTTTCGTACCAATGTACTATCATCAACATCAGACATGACAGGTACCATGTAATCAACAGGCCCAAGTGCCTCGGCATCACCAGCACCTCTTGCAACCGCAGGAATTGGTACACTAGGACATACAAAAGTATTAACCACGGTTTTGGCAGCGGTCCAGCCACTTGGATGATTTGGATCATCATAATCGCGACCAATGGCGTTAATATGTAAGCCGCCACCAGCGGAATAAGCCGCATAACCTGCTATTGCTGTGCCGTTAGGAAAAATCCTTGTGGTATGATCAAACATTTTATAAACATTTTCCTGTTCAATGTAAGGAAGAAGCTGAGTGCCAAAAGAATGAGGCATGTATTGGGTGGTTGAAGTTCCAGTGGAGTCCAACTGGCCTGGATGTGGGAAAACATTATAAGTGGTCAAATGGTTGTGGGCTGCGAGTCCCATTTGTTTCATGTTGTTGGAGCAAGTCATGCGTGCCGCGGCATCCCGAACTTTTTGTACCGCAGGTAGAAGCAAACCAATCAAAATGGCTATGATGGCGATTACCACCAAGAGTTCGATAAGCGTGAACGCCTTCCTCCCTTTTTTCATATAATTCAATCGCTTCAACATAAAATCAGTCCCCTAAACAAATACTAATATGTTCAAATTTAACACCGGTGTTATTTAATCGGCCATGTGGAATATTTTCAAACAAAGATATGAAGTGGGAAAAGTGAAGAACCCGTTAAGGTTCAAATCCCTTGTTTTTAAGAGGTTTTAAATCAGCGCAAGGCAGGGTTTCATTTAATCTACATCCATCATTCATCATCTATTCATCAAAGATTACATCGCTATAGTTTCTTTTTTCGTGGGTTATTTAACTCTTGGGTTTTTCATCAAGTAAAAACGACCATCCTCGGCACCACCCAGAAAATCCGCGATGCCATCCCCATCAAAATCAACCGTGGTCGGGCTCACATCATGACCCTCGATGTTTTGCTTCGCAAGTGTCCCCTTTTTTTCAAAGAGCCATTTGCCATCTTTTTTGCCGATACCAAGATAAAGATCAGCATTTGAAGAATTCAAGAGGATATCGGTAATGCCATCCCCATTCCAATCAACGAGGGCAATTTTCCTGCGGCCACTGGCACCCGCGGTACGATCATTTAAACGGAGTGGATTGCCCTGGGGGTCGCAAAAAACCCGCTTGGGTGAAAGCAGGATTTTTTTACCATCCTTCATTCCCCGCTCAAAAAAAGCGAGGTAACCCTCAGTGTCCAGCATGCACAAATCTGGCAGGCCATCCTTGTTCAAGTCGAAAACAACCGGCGTGGTTCGCCACTGGGTGACCAATTGCTTTCCATCGGGGTTCCACCAGTTCCATGCTGGTTTTGGAGTATCGCCTTCCCATAACACTTCAATTGGTTGTGGGGGAGACAATCGGGGCGACTTTCTGGTGCCGATGTTTTTTAGCCATTCAACTTTTCCCAAAATGGAATTAAAGATGATGTCTGGTAATCCATCGCCATCCCAATCACCAATGGAAAGTGTGGTATAGCCCCATTTTGCTTCCGCGGGGCCCTGGATGCTGCCATTGGGACCAGCCATTACCCTGAATATTGTGCCATCAACTTTTAATTTTACAGGAGCTGCCCACTTGGGGGATGAAACCCCGGGACCGGACAGGTTTTCAAAAAACTCGATATAACCAGCGGTGTTACCCGAGAGGATGTCGATATCGCCATCACCGTCCCAGTCGAAACCAACGGGTGTGGCGAGAGCCCCGGATTTTAAAGTGTCTGCCTGCTGCTGAAAATAGCTAGGTTCCAAGAAAACAGGAACGATGCTTTTATTTACGGAGCTGTTTTTGTCGGTGACATTTTCGATAAAAGCTACTCTGCCATCCTCATCGCCAACGATGAGGTCCATATCGCCATCATTATCCCAATCGAAGGCGATGGGGACAATCATTTGCAAATCCATGACCAGGGGTGTTCCAGAGGGAGTGAGGATTTTTTTGCCTGCAGCATATACAGGCTTGGTGCGGGTACCGATGTTTTCAAAGTAAGTGAAGCCATCGAGGAATTCGCCGCAGATAAGATCCAAGTCACCATCGCCATCAAAGTCATGGAAGTTTGGTGAAGGGCAGCCAAACACATCAATTGGTTTGTTTGCTGCGTTGATTTTTACCGGCTTTTCGTAAGAGGGGGAATCGTTGGTTCCATTATTTCGGTGGAGGTAGACAAAACCATGAAGCGGGCCGTTGATCCATTCACCTTTGTTGTTATAAGCATCATCCCAGCCATAGAAGGACCAGTCTTCGATACCTGAAACGATGTCGAGTTTGCCATCACCATCGAAGTCGACATAGCGCCATTGGTTATGGCGGACCTTGGGCCCCTTGGATTGTTTACCCTCGTA
>SYCV01000119.1 GCA_005786805.1 Planctomycetia bacterium
CAAGAATACGATCAATTGGATGACCCTTGCCAGCGGGCACCTTGACCTCCCGATATTTCAACGGGGCCACATAAGTCTCGACCTTGAAAGTAAAATTATCATCCCAGGGAAGTTTGGAATCTATCCAGCGTGCGAGAATTTGAACATCTTTTTCACCAAGTGCGGGTCCCTTGGGAGGCATCCTTTCCACTGCATCATTTGAAGTTATCCTTTTAATTAGTTCACTTTTTTTGCTATCACCTGAAACCACAGCCTTGCTTTGAATCAATGCCTGCCTGGTATCAAATGAAACCGAACCCTTGTATGTCCCGTTCGTATGACAGGATGCGCAATGTTTCTTTAGGATTGGTACAACTTCGTGGACAAAGTCGAGTGGTTTTTCCTGAGAGAAAGCAAACCCGGCCGCGAGGAATATAATCGCGTAAACGAACAATAATTTCTGCAAGTGAACAACGATTTTAAAAACCATGAGTAGCATCCATAATTAACCGGCGGGAAACACAAACCATAAGAAACATTTTAACCTGATTTATTCAATTAATGAATAGACAAAAAACCCCATCGTTAACGATGGGGAATTAAATTAGGATGAGATATATATTTAATCAGATTATTCCATTCTGCGCCCTTGCATTTTAAAAACCGCAGGGTCGATGGAGTAGGCTATGAACTGTACCGAACCATCACATAAAGCCATGTTCAGCCCACCAGCATGGGCGCTGCCAAATCGATTCGTATCAGTTACTGTGGGGGTGTCCTGGGCGGGGCCATTGGTGTTTGTATGCCTGAAAACATCGTTATTAAACCCGGTGTACATGGATTCGTTATCACCGGGGTCACCTCCGGTGCGGTAATTATTTATGGTCATGTATTTTTCACCAACAAAGTAAGTGTTACTTGTTCCACGAGTTATATCGCTGAATTTTATTTCAGAACGGACAAAAACCACCCCGGTCATCAATGCGACATCAGCAGCTATACCATTCCATGTGGAAGGCGTATCTCCCGCTGCAATTGACCCTGGGCCGGCATTAAGTTCACACTTATAATCCCCGGCACAAGCGGCGTAATCAGTCCTTGCAAGCATAGCAGGCGTGGGGCTGGTCTCATAATAGGAATAGCCCATGCCATTCGGGAAAGGACCACGGTCCCTGCGAGTCGGGCAATTGTAAATCCCGACGGTTGTTTCACATCTTTTTGAATTTCCTGCCTGGTCTGCTGCCGACCCTGATGCTCCACCCAGATCAAACAACGCTTTTTGTTCCACAAATGGAAGCATGCTGTAAACCCAGCCACCGGGTTGGTCTTTTCCAGTACCTCTTCCGGCAACACCAACCCAATACCAACCCCAGCCTCCAGAGGGAAACCGATTATAAACATCATGGTGGGAATGCACGCCCAATGAAATTTGCTTGAGGTTATTCGTGCACTGTAAACGGCTAGCAGCCTCGCGAACTTTTTGCACGGCGGGGAGTAATAAGCCAATAAGAATGGCAATTATTGCTATCACCACCAAAAGTTCAATTAATGTAAACCCCGCCTTTCGATTTAGCTGGTAAGGATTCATGGTTCAAACTCCAAAATGAAAAAATGTATGAATTATTTGGATGACACCCTGATATCAAAACTATCACCACCCCGGCCCATGCGATCAAGCGCTATCTCTTTTCCAATGGTGGTATTCTCATTAAATCGGGCAGGAAAGGTAAAAGATCCAACTTTAATGACCTTTATTTTGTAAAAACCAGGCTGAACCCCCTCAAACTGTTGCCCTTCCTGCTTGAAGCGAACCATGCCATTTGCGTCCGATTTGCCTTTTGCAGGTTTTATTGCATCCAACATGAATTTCTCGGGTACCATTTCCACTTCAATATCCGTTTTTTTTTCACCATCCATTGCAACTGAACAGGAAAATGATATCAAGGCCATTCCCTGCACTGCATACTTGTTTAACCTTTGTTCAATTTCTTCCTGGCTCAACTTTCCGTCATTATTGGTATCAATAATTTTTTCAGCTTCTTTCAAGGATGGAGCGTTTTTTAATTCGGACTGGTCAATAAAACCATCCCTATTCAAGTCGTATTCATCCATGGCTGCTTTGGATGAACCAACCGCGTCAATTCTGGCCATTACAGGGACCGCTGGTCCACCCCCGCATCCTTGGAGCAAAACAACAGAGCTAAATACCAATGCAAAGGTAAAAATTCTAATCAAAATGAAAGTATCATTTAAAAACAACATAGATAGTGAGATTAATAAATATTACTTTATCCATAACCCATATCAATTTTAAATTTCACAATTCTCTAATTTGATGACTAATTATTGGTTAATACGCTCTGAATGTATATCTCGTAAGAACCCTGTGAATTCGAGATAAAGGCAATTTTTTTGCCATCAGGAGACCAAGTTGCGAAATTGTTCACTGCTTTATTATTAGTGATGTTTCTAACACCCGTACCATCCTCATTCATCACAAAAATGTTGTAACTCCCTGTGCGATTTGAAGTAAAAGCAATCGATTTGCCATTGGGGGAATAAACCGGCCAGACATCAATCGAAATGTCATTGGTCAGCCTTAATACGCCTGTTCCATCTTTTCTCATGGAACAGATTTCAAAATTACCAAATCTGGAACTAGAAAAAACAATGCGTGAACCATCTGGTTTCCAGTTGGGGTTATTATCAAAGCCCTGGTCCTGGGTAAGCCGTTGGATTTTTTGATCACCCAACTCCATCGAATAAATTTCCTGATTACCATCCCTGGTGCTTACCCAGGCCAATCGTCTGCCATCAGGGCTAGGGCGTGGACTTTCCTCAAAAGCCTTATGTGGGACCAATACCTTGGCGCCGGTTCCATCCGAGGAAACCTCGTTAATCTGCAATTTACCATCTGTCCCTTGAAGAATATCGTGGACATATACGACACTTTTACCATCGGGCGACCAATGCCCATCAAAATGAGGAGTGTTGGGCGATGGAACCACCAGCGGAACAACTTCCGAATTATTTTCTGCTTTCGCGGTGCAAAGCTCCATCTTTCCCTGATGTATCCGAGTGAACAACAATTTCTTCCCATCTGGCGACCAAGACAAATGCGATTTGAACGATCCATCCTTGGTAATTTTGACAGCAACAGCGGCATCATCTTTAACCTGATGAACAGACCCGCCCAAAAGCACACACATCATTGGAATTAGGCAATGCATCAAAACAACTCCGCGACAGGCTCACCATCAACCGCAATTCCAAGTGTTTGCGATTGTTCACTTGTGATTCCTATCGCCTGATGGATGGTGGCAGCAAGATCGCCCGGAGTGCAGGGCCTGCTGGAGGGCCTTTCAGCCCTTGCGTCACTGGTTCCAATCACCAATCCCGGCTTGATTCCACCACCTGCAACCAAGGCACTGTAACAATGCTCCCAATGATCGCGCCCGGCTTTTTCATTGATCTTGGGGGTGCGGCCAAACTCGCCCACCGCAACCACAAGTGTCGAATCAAGTAATCCTCTTTTCTTCAAGTCATCCAACAGCGCTGAAAGGGAATGATCCAACCACGGACCATGCCTATCGATCATGATCTGGAAATTTCGATAATGATGATCCCAGCCTCCATCACCTGCATCCTCCTCGGCTTCCACATGATCACTCCAGTTTACCTGGACAAAAGGAATACCTTTTTCAACCAAACGGCGGGCAAGCAGGCAGGACTGGCCAAACCTGGTCCTGCCATACTGATCCCTGATACTTTCAGGCTCAAGTGAAAGATCAAACAACGACCTGGCCTCGGGTCGTAATAGCAATGCGAAAGCCTGCCCCATATGCTCTCCCCAAGTCTGGGAAAAAGCCTTCGAGTCCAGCTTTCTACTGGCATCTGAAATCGCGCTATTCAGTTTTTTACGATCTTCCAACCGTTCGGTGGTAAGCCCCTGCCCAAGCTCAAGTGCGGGAATCCGCATTCCTTGGACCGGATCATAGACTATTCTAAAAGGATCGCAGCTTGCTCCAAGAAAACCACCATTCTCACCTATGATGGCTTTCTTTCCCTGGTTCAGTTTTCCCCCCACAACCATGAAGGAGGGCAAACCGGAGTCCAATCTTCGCACCTTCGCAACGATACTTCCCGTGGTTGGCCTGGCTTGACCCGCCCTGGGTTTTCCATCCAAACCCACCGCACCTGCAATACTGCCCGTGAGCCCAACAGTGCCTGCGACACCATGATCGTTGGATTGGCTATGCATGGTTCTTATCAGGGAAAATTGATCTGATCGTGATGCGAGCTTAGGGAATAATTCTGAATACCTGATACCCGGTTGGCGGGTTTGGATGGTCGAAAATGGGCCGCGAAACTCGGCAGGCGCGCTTGGCTTGGGATCAAAAGTATCCAATTGGGATGGACCGCCCCATAACCAAATGAATATGACAGACTTTGCACTTCCATGCACGGGACCGGCAATCGCCCTGGCTTGCAATAGATCAGCCCAATGCAGGCCAAGCACCGATGATGCCCCAACCTGCAAAACACTTCTGCGGGAATGCTTTCCAACCTGTATTGAGCCAAGGCTTAAAATATCCGGTACTCCTGCTTGTCATTCGATCAACCATTATTCTCGGCGGCGATTTTCTTGTAAACCTCAATGGCCTTCAAAAAGGTTTTTTCAGCCTCATCCCGCTCGTTTTCCACAATCGCATTTTTTCGCACGCGCCATAATTGCTCAATCACACCAATGCACCACTTTGCGCTCTCCTTCGAGGCCCGTATGGGTTTTCCACCCACCTTGATCATCACGGGATTGGTATGCAATTGCGGATACGACCTAAGCGTAATCCATGAGCTTTGTTTAATTTCCTGATTGAAGGAAATATCATGAATCCTGCCATCTGCTGGAATTTCCATGGATTTGACCACCTTGCCATTCATCACAAATTCAACCAACCGGTTTTTACCTTCCGGCATGTTGGCACCAACCGCGGTGCCCAATGGAGAATCCGCGGCAAAGGCAACCTTGGCGGAAACGGACACGCTTCCGGGCTTTTCCAAATTGATATCATCCGTTCCCGGTCTTTTTTCATTTACCTTGAAATCAAGCGCATGCGCGTAACCATCTGAAACATAGGACCGTCCCATGGCAAGCCCTTTGCACCAATCAGCAAAATCAACCCGGTCTATTTTCCCCATCTGGACATAAACCCTGCCCTGCCCCACCCTGCTGCCTGTGATGCAGGGAAAATCAGTCTCGCCGCTCACTTTCAAAGGGAATCCACAATTCATCAGGTGATACCAGCAACTCCATTCCCTAACCCTGTGAGTGTCCATGGCACTTATGAAATCACAAAGTCCAAGCGAGGTGGTTACACAAATTTCCTGGGCACCGATGCCATCCATTTCTGGAATGAGCAAATTCGGCAACATGTCCACCATGCGTTGATGCGACTTCAAAATTTCCTTTTCGTCCAGCACACCATCCTTGTCGGAATCAATATCAGCGAATTTTTCAGGCAAAGGAAGAAATGAGGAATCAGCTTCCATCCTCGTGACTTTGTTATCTTTGTTGGAATCGAGTGCTGCAAACAAACGCTGGGCAGCACGCTCGGGATTCGCCGCCAAACCATTGGCTGAATGGGCATAGCCCGTCACAGCACCCTGCGCTTTTGCCCATTTCATGAGGGGTGTCGTCCATGTTGGCCAGCCTTTGGTCTTGGTTCCCTCTGAACCGGGATAAGTCTGGTCCTTTAAATTCAAAAGGCAAACATGCCCCAATGCCTGCGAACCAAAACCGCTAACCTCGATGTCATACTTAAGAACGGTGAAAGGCTCGCTCTTTTTGTTGATTCCGGGCTCAAAAAACTGCCTTTGAAAATCATAGCAAGGGCCCCAAGTCAGGTTGCAACCAACATTCAGCCCTTCACCCTTCACATGCAGGAACATATCATCCGCAAAGACGCCCTCCGTTGGATTGGTGTAGTGCGCGCACCCCGCGGCGTGAATGTGATGATCACCACTATAAAAACCAAACTTGGCCGCATCGATCCAACGCTCGAGTTTCACCTCGATTGTGAATGGCCCCTTTTCCGGAATAACAACCTTTCGTGAACCTTGGAAGTATTCAGGCCCTCTGCCGAAAATCATCGTGTATTCCCCTGAAGGCAGTAGAACCGTGCCCCCATCAGGCCTGTAAATCTGCTTTTGGAAAAAGAAATCAGGTGCCAGCCTTTTAATCTGGGAGGGAAAAACATGACCAGCCTTGTCTCGAAATATAAAACTTCCCACGGTGGGCCTGTCATTTTCATCCAGAACCTTCAGCTTGACCTCGATTGCGGGCCTGATCCTGAATAACAACGGAACTTCACCGCGAAATCCAAGGTCCTGCGTTCCTTGGCCAACATCAAACGAAAGGTTAACCTCCCGCATTCCAGATTCACTGCTGTAAACCAAAAGGATTGAATACTCAACCTTCAATCCGCCCAGTGTTGGCATAAGCGGAGGGGCAGAAAAAATCTCACCATGAAAAAACTTGTCCTTGGCTCCGGGCACTTTACCCGCGCCACCTCCTGAATAAACCGGCCCCATCTGGGGCGAAAAAACCTTCAGTGAACTGGTAACCCTGGCCTCATTGACCACCTTGACCAGGAAGGGAGTGTAGGCATTTTGCTGGATGGATGCTTCCGCTTTGCCCCGCGAAACCTTCACCCGCGCCTCTGGATTGATGTTAATATTCACAAGCGTCAAGGGATCCAAGATTTGTTGAATCTTGGTGGCATCGCGCATCTCACACGCTTTCTTTAATCCATCCAAGGTGTTTTTATCCATCGGCGAACCCAGAAAATCAAGGGCTTCCACGACCCTGTTCGCTTGGGCGGCAAGGGGTTGGCCCTCAACCTCCACCACTTCAAATGCCCGCAATGGGGTAGTCAAAAACAACAGGATGAAAATTATATTCATCAGTGATTTTTGAACTGCAAACATCTCGTTATCTCCCGGGAACCTATTTGTCTGAAAGTTGCATTCAACACCTGGGATTACTTGTCCTTTTCCTGCCCAGCACCGGCAGGTATCAATCTGATTTGCCTTACATCCATGACAGCGCTCTTGGCTTTTTTGACAACCCTGATTTCCAGCGCGTGTCGCCCTGCCTTTGCAATTTCAACTTCACCAATGACTCGGGGCTTGAACATCTGGAACCCGCCGGTATCCTCGACCACAAAAGGGAACTTTTTTTCGCCCACATGCACTGCAACATCGCTGCCGCCCTGCCCGGTGCCACACCCTTGCAACACTTCAATCTTGAATTTTCCGGGTTTGGTGACTTCGAACTCCCAACTGGCCCAGTCTTTTTCATTCACCCAGAAACCAAGGGTGTTCTTGTGGACCGCCGGTTCATAACGCAGCATCACCCCATGCACTTGAGCTGTTTTGGAATGCAGCAGAATCGAACCATCCGCGGCTTGGGGATTTGGCTTGTAATCAGGGTTTGGCTTGTTTACCTGTGCGTTGACATCTTTCTGCCAGGCAACCAAACGGGCGCTTAACTCCTTCACAACCTCGGGTTTGTCCATTGCAATGTTTCTATTTTCAGAAATATCCGCATCCACATCAAAAAGCTCCTGTCTGCCAGTTTCCGCGAACTCAATCAGCTTCATTTTCCCCAGTCGAACTGCGGAACCGGGTCTTCCACCTTGGTTTGCATAATGCGGATAGTGCCAGAACACCGGTCTTTCGAGGTTCATCACCTCGCCCTTGAATGCGGGAAGAAAACTTACGCCATCTATTTTCCCCTCATTCCTCACATCGCACACATCAAGTATAGTGGGGAACAAATCGATACTAGAAATTATGCTCTTATTGATCGCTCCCTTTTTTTCCAAGCCCGGGACTTTGGCAACCATCGCAACCCGAATTCCCCCCTCGTAAAGATATCCCTTTCCTTCCCTCAAGGGGGCATTCGTGGTCGCAGGCGTATTCATTCCCTCGACAACACTAAGCCCGCCATTATCCGAGGTGAAAAACACCGCGGTGTTATCCGCGATCTTCAATTCCTCCAATTTCTTCAACACCCTGCCCACCGCATCATCCATGCTCTCAACCATGGCGGCATAAACGGGATTATTCTGGGTGCCCGGCCTGCCATCAGCCTTGTATTTTTTGACCACATCCTCCTTGGCCCGCATGGGGGTATGAACCGAATAATGAGGCAGGTAAAGAAAGAAAGGTTTATCCTTGTTGGCAGCGATGAATTTCTCGGCTTCCAGCGCCAATCTGTCGGGAAGGTATTCTCCTTTTTCCGCCTGCTCCAGTCCGGGCATGAACCTACCTTGGGCATTCTTGAATGGCGCGAAATAACTAAGGGGTGTGCCGGTTTGATCTCCCGCAATGTTCACTTGAAATCCCTGCTCTTTGGGGCCAAATCCCTCACCACCCAGATGCCATTTCCCAATATGACCAGTCACATATCCAGCCTTGGACAACGCCTCTGCAATGGTGGTTTCCTCCAAGGGCAAATTCTGCCTGATCTGTGGTTTTAAAAGTTTCTGGTCCGGTCGATCCGCCCTGCCTGGCAGCCAATCCGTCAGATGCAACCTGGCGGGATATTTTCCGGTCATTATGCTCGCCCGAGTAGGCGAACAAACCGGACAAGCAGCGTAATAATCGTTGAACTTCACCCCGGATTGCGCCAAGCCATCTATATTTGGGGTGCGGTAATACTTGCTCCCGTAGCAACCAACATCATTCCTGCCAAGATCATCTATCACAATCAAGACGACATTTGGCTTAGACTTGGGAGCAGCCAGGATTGAATTTGGAGACAATAACGCAATTGAAATCAAAGACAATATATGGACGCAAATCTTGCGCATCTTTCATTACTCCGGAATTAAAGCCTATCCAAAAAATATTTCAAAATACAACTATCACTTTGTTGGAGGAACCACTGGTTGAGTCCAAGCTGTTTCAAAATCACCCTTTTGGTAGGGATTGGGATGCAGCTTGGAAGACACCACCTTGGCCCTCACATACAATTCCCTGCCAGTGAACTTGTATCTGGCAATGGCTTCTGAAGAATCCTTGGCGATAACGCCAATCTTTCCCGCATAATTTTTTGTGACAACCACTGGCTTGCCATCCTTGTCCACCACGGTGGTGCCATCGAGTGAGGCATCTGCAAAAGTGGTGATGAATTCAGTGCGGTAGGAAACCCCGGGTTCCGACTTGATCTTGATGACAAGCTCACCATCCTGGGAATTGACATCCTCAAGAACAACCCCGGTACTGGAATAAAAATCTCCCTTATGCATGGCCTGCATGAGGCTTTCGGGATCAAGCTGCCGGGAACGAACCATGACCCAACCTCTGCCAGGATTTGTTTTCCCCAAACCTATGTCGTGATAATCATGGGAATCATCGGTTGCAAGCCCGTAGACCAAAGGCATTTTCAACTTGCCCAAGCGAAGTGCGAGTGCGACATCCCAGATCTTTTCACAACTGGGGAATGAATCACCGCCGTAATTACGCACCCCTGAATGGCCGTTATGCACTTCAAAAAAGCGCACTTCCGAACACATCGCAATCTCCTCAGCGGGAATCGATTGCTGGAAATTGGGATGATTCAAGAATCCAACCGTGGTGCTTCCGGACTTTTTTGATTGTTCCTCAAGATTCCTTAGATTTACCGTCATCGTCTCACGAATGCCTGAACCATCAACTGGTTTTATCGCTTTGTTAACATTCAAGGCATTCATATGAATGGGAAATTTTGCGAACTTATGGGTTATTTCCTCCGCGGGAACAAAAAGGAACTTGCCCTGTTCCTCATGGAGTTTCTTGCACTCCGCCAAAGTCTTAAGCCTGACCATCTCCTTGCCATCAACCATCTTTTTCTCAACCCATGTTGGCCCGAAACGATTCATATACTTCTCCAGAGCCTTCCCTCTGTTGCCTTCAGCTTTTTTAGGGGCAACCCACTTCTCACCCTCTGCAAGCAGATTATGTTCCGTCAATGCCAGGAATTGATACCCATGGGTTTTGTACCAGTCCGCGATCATGTCGGGATAATCATTACCATCACTCCATAAGGAATGCGTATGCAAATTCCCCTTCCAATATAAAGGTGTGACTTTATCCGCATTTTTTCCTCCCTGACTGAGGGTGAAATTTCCGGAAAGAAAAACCGCAAGTGAAAAAATCAAAACAACCAGGGGAACAATTATTTTTCTTTTCATGGGACTACTTTTGGCAGGAGTAAAGGAATCGAACCAAATCCTATAAAATCATACCAAAATGGCTAATTGAATAAAGCAAATTAGATATGAATGACTTGGATGCTGGTGGAAAAGAGTAACGCAGGCATGATGCAATTGAAAAGATATAAATACAACAATGAGTGATACGACTTTTTGATTAAAACCCTGGTTCAATCAAAGTCAAATTGAGAGTAAAAACCTAATCAGAAGCGATTACCTCACCGCCCGCGCGGGTCACATAATTTGCAATATTTTTGAGAGGTGTGTTTTCAGTTAGAAAGCGAACCGAACCATCGGAAAAAGAGAAATTAGCTCCCCCGTTGTGAAAACTGTAAAAATTGTGTCCCCACTCATTGGAATTGTTGATTTTCATGGTGCCAGGAATCGCACCTGTGGAAGGATGCCAAGGGGTACGCTGCCCAATGCCATATGCGTTATCGGTGGTCGCCCAAGCACCGCCTCGGGCCCTGGCACGCACCGCTGCAAGATATTCCACCGGGGTCATGGTCCTACCCCGCCAAACATCCTCACGGCCAGCACATTCACCAAGCATTATGGTGTTACTTGTACCATCAGCAATATCATTCATTCGATTGGAATAATTAAAAGCCCATGGGGGAGAGGTAGTTGTATCTTGGCCATGCCAGCAAAGCGCGCCCCGAAGATCAGTGCCCGCGGGTATCCGGTCTGCAACAGAAAGCTCGTTGTTGATTTCCCAAAACACACCCGAGGGTGCAAAATAATCGCCACAAGCACCTTGTTTATCCACTACGCGCATGCCTGTTGGCGTTGGCACGGCAACTGCCTCAGGCTTATTTTGCATCCTGGGCTGAACCGGAGTTGTTGGGCAATTAAAGATCTTGAGATTGGCTTTTACAATATCTTGGTTGGGCGGAACCCACCAGTCATATGTATAAGTATAACTGGCAAGTCGATTGCCTTCCTCCAGGTAGGGCAGCAGATAAACCACCCAATTATGCCAGCGAATCACAGGGTCTGTCTTGTTTGTGTAAGCAAGAGGAAACATTTGATTCGTGTTTTCATAATTCATCAAGGCAAGTGAAATCTGCTTTAAATTATTGGTGCACTGGATTCTACTTGCCGCATCACGAACTTTTTGCACCGCAGGTAGCAATAAACCAATCAAGACCGCAATGATGGCAATCACTACCAGCAATTCAATTAATGTAAAAGCTTTTCGCTGTGGCATAGCCTTCCTTAAGAAAATAAAGCTTTAGAGCGCTACAATTAAGTTTACGGCACACAAAAGAAGGATGACAACAAAATAACCCGAAAACCTACAAAAAACCTCAAATGAATACTGTTAAAATGCGATTGCGATGACCTTAAGAACGGATGTTGGTTTCCTTTACAAAGTACAAAGGTCGATTTTTCACTTGTTCATACACCCTGCCCACATAGTCCGCGACGATTCCTTGACCGAATAATATGGCTGATGAACAAAAGAGCAAAATTGCTGTTACGCCACACAATGGTGATTTCCCCTGCTGCCAACCATTGAAAAATGCCATTGCAAACATCAATAAAATCGCAATTGAAGACACAAAAAAAACACCACTCAAGACATATATCAATTTTGATGGTGCACTTGAAAAGGAAAACAAAGCATCAACAGCGTAGCGAAACAGTTTTGCAAACCCAAACTTCGATTCTCCTGCGAACCTGTCTGCAGGGTTGAATGAAACCACCGAGGTGGGATACCCAAGCAAAGAGATCAAGCCCCTTAAATACCGATGCGTTTCCTTGAATTTAAGAAGTGAATCAAGTGCTCTGCGAGAAAGAAGCCTATAATCAGAATAACTCTGTCCCAATACCTCGACTTGTTTCCCTATCACCCTGAAAAAAATGCTCCGCAAAATGCCCTTCAAGGAAAAAGCATTTTGCCAGCCTTCCCGCCTGGAAAGCACTATATCGCTGCCATTTTGCCAATGGGAGATCATTTCAAGAATCAATCCCGGGGGATGCTGTAAGTCAGAATCCATGATGATGACAAGATCACCCGTTGCCTTTTCAAGTCCCGCGGTAATTGCAGCCTGATGACCAAAATTTTTACTAAGGGAAATGAAAAATAAACGGCTATCAACACCAGATATTTCTCTTAGAACCGGCAAGGTGCGGTCTTTTGATCCATCATCAACAATAATAATTTCATATGTAAAATTTTGCGATAATAATGAAAGCACTTTTGTCAATTCCTGATGAAAATCACGAATGACCTCTTCCTCTTCGAATGCGGGACTGACAACACTGATTTTTTTGACCAACTTTCCAGCGGCCAAATCTTCTTTCTCATCTTGTTGAAAAACATAAGTATTAAACATCAGGGTTTCCAGCCTTCTGATTCACAATCCAAGCACATGCGAAACAAACATATTGGATGAAAAACAAAAAAGCTCCCATGGGGTGAAATCCAACAGCATGAATTTTACTGGTATCCGCAAGAACCCCGCCACCAATCGCTAGAATGAAAAAAATAACACCCGATGCGGAGAAAATCCATCTTGAAATCAACCGAGACTTAACACCTTCCAATATCGCAATTGCAAAACCCGGGGCCAAGATTATATAGGTGCTCGACTCAGTGGAAGGCCCAAACAGGGTAAGCCAGGAAAACCCAAGGCCAACCACCAATATTGCAAGTTTTTTAAGGCTTAATCCTTTCAACCTTGCTGCGAATATCAACGCAACCACAAAGCATGCAGTAAGAACCTGTATCAGCCTGTACATTTCATGCGAAACGGGCAGGTTGAAATATCTTATTATCAGCCAAAAATCCCGATATGCCACCTCAAGAATATACATGGATCGATCGCCAGATTTCAACGCGTCAAACCATTCAAGATACTGTGAACAAACATAATTTGGGGATTGGCAAAAAAAGGGAACAATGCCTAGGAGCACAATACCCAAAATAAACCCTGAAAAAAACTGCCATGAGAACGCCAATAGCGCCAGAAAAACAATGAATAACGGAAACAACTTGAAAATCACACCAACACTCAAGGCGAGCCCGGCTCCAAGATATTTTTTCTCCACCAATAGGCTAAGCCCCAGTAGCAGAGCCGCCATCATGTGAAGATTGACTTGACCATTATTGAAACTTGTCAAAGTCAGCGGCATCAAAAGTATCAATGAAATTCCGAGGCATTGATTGTCTTTTCCAATATTCGTGGCATAAAAAGCCCACCGATAAAAGGCCAATAGAAAAACCACGATTCCAATAAGCCGCCAGGCCACACCTCCAATGGCATCCCCAAGAAAATAAAACGGAATAAACATAATGGTGACGGGTGGGCAATATCGGTAAACATCCCTGTGAATTTCACCTGAAGGTTCAAGCTGATAAGTGCTTACCCCGTTAAGCCAATTAAAAGCCGCATGGGAATAAATATGAAACACTGTATGCCCGTAGGGCTTCAAGAAAACCCTGATGGAAATAATCACGGAGCAAACGACCCAAATAATGATTGCCAACTTCAGGAAGTCGATTTTTTTTCTCGTGACTACCAATGGGGACTCAGGCTGCATGAGATATGGCCCTGATTTCATCACCTACCTCTGCTGGCGACAGGATCTCAAATCCAGCATGTTTGGCAAGGCGCGCAAAAGTTCCATCAGCGAAAAATTCAAGTTCTTTGGGTCGCATCCTGATAGAGGCACTTGAGGAATCGCCATCCCTCCCCACAAGGGATTCATCATAAAAACCAGGGTGACACATCCATTCTGAAAAA
>SYCV01000120.1 GCA_005786805.1 Planctomycetia bacterium
ATCCGTAGGTCCTGGGTTCGAGTCCCAGCGAGGTCATCTTTCCTTTTTAAACATTTTCACATCATTTATATAAATTGTCATAACTCTATAAATAGTATTACCTTGTGTTTAATTCTTTGGATAGGTGAAAGTAGTTTCTTAGCCTTACTGCACGGGAAAATGCACTGATTTGGTTGAGGCTGCACCGAAAAATGCTCAGATGAATGTGGTTCATTTCCACATTTGAATTTTAACCAATGTAATCACAAGAAATGTGACTTTAGATTACTATTGATAAGTTTAAAAAATTTTACGCACATAAATTTTTGAATCAGTCCGATTTAAGAAAGTATCTTTCCATCAACGATGATGTTTTTTTTAACTTAATGACCAGCATCAAGCATATTTATCATCAAGCGAATTAAAGCTCGATGAAGCACAACGCCAATATTTTGATTGACCACTCAATTTTTAACAAAGCAGCGCGGTTAATATTAAATGTTCATCATTTCCTTGATCTGCTTTGTTGCGATGCCAATCGGGCGATCGAGGGGAACGCCCATGCAGGCAAGGAGGGTGGACAGTAGGTCGCCTTGATTGGCCTCGGTGGTCAGGAAACGGCCGGTCTTCAGTGAGCCGCCACCTCCACCCGCGATGATAAAGGGGAGATTTTGCCGGGTGTGATTATTACCATCCTCTAGGCCTGATCCCCACATCATGATGCAATTGTCAAGGAGGGTGCCGCTACCTTCCTTTAGGCTGGCCATTTTTTTAACCATGTATGCAAACTGGGAAATGTTGAAGGCGGTGATGGCGGCAACCTTGGACATGGTTTCATCCTTATTCTGATGGTGGGTGAAGGAATGATGTTCCCCGCTTAAACCCAGTTCGGGATAAGTCACCCCGTTTGGAGTGGAACCAATGTAGGTGCTTACCCGGGTGGTGTTGGTCTGGAATGCGAGGACATTAAGGTCGCACATCACCTGCATGTATTCGCTGCGCTTGTCGCCTATTGGGATCTTGATTTCAATGGGAGGCGAGTCGGAAGCGTTGCGTTGGCTCGCGCTAACTCCGGCTTTTTCAAGGGCGGCATCCTTCTGCCTATGTTCAATTGCCGCGATGCGTCGCTCAACGAATCGTACGCTGTCGAGGTATTCATCGATCTTGTGCTGGTCGTCCTGGGGAAGTCTTTTGCGAAGTTCACGGGCCCCGCCAATGACCAGATCAAGCATGCTGCGGTCGAGGGGATCGTGCTGCAGCGAGGTGGTTCCGGGCTTGTCGGTTTTACCAAACAGGCGGTTGAGCACATTGCGTGGATTAATTTCCGCGGGAACCACCTGGGTGGCCGAGCGGAAACTGCAATGCGAATAATAGCCCTCGTTCAAGCCTTCCTGGTTTTCCTTGTGGGTCTGAGGCATAGTCGCAAGTTCCAGCGAGGGCAACGCGGTCAAACCGCCCACATAGTTTGCTGCGATCTGGTCGGCGGAAATCGCTATGTCGATCTTGTTGCGATGGTCTGCATTGGGAAGTGTCGCGGTGAGCCAGGTTGAAAGTTCCAGCGCGTGTGGCGCCCCGTTGAAAGGCTTGATCGGCACACCAGACACACCCTTGACCATGAGGCATTGATTAAGAACGGGGCGCAGTGACTCGATGGATTTTGGTGGCTCGGTCAGGAATTTTTCAGGGCTGGTTGGCCAGAAATCCCTCATGATCACCCCATGTGGCATGTACATGAAACCCAGCCTGACCGGAGGCTTGGCAGGCGAGCCTTTCTTGCTTTCGGCCCAGCCTATGGAATCCAACAGGGGCAGGGCAAGGGTGACTCCGATTCCTTTGAGGCAGTTGCGACGATCGAGCATGGGTGTATTGATCATGATTTTTTACCTTATTTGACACGACGGTGGGTGAATGGATAACTGGTGACAACTTCAGTGATCAGCGATTGCATTCGATAACCATCCTTGCTGATATTTTCCAAAAGGTTATCAATGATGATCTGATCATAACCTTCAATCTGACGGCAAAGGGCGTAGGCGAGCAATTTTTCAGCAAGGTTTCGGACGAGGTCTTCCTTTCGATTTGCGATGATCGCCTTGAGTTCTTTTGGTGAATTGAATTTCAGGCCGCCGGGCAGTTCCCCGCCTGCATCAATCGGGGCGCCTGAGTCGTCCTTATCCCGCCAGCGACCGATGGCATCGAAATTTTCCAGCCCGAATCCGATTGGGTCCATGACCTTGTGACAGTTGGCGCAGACGGAATTAGTGCGGTGGAGTTCCGTTCGCTGGCGTAATGTCATGTTGGCCACCTTTTGCTTATCCTGTTTTTCAAGGGCGGGCACATTGGGAGGAGGTGGAGGGATATGCTCGCCAAGCACTTGTTCAAGCACCCAGGCGCCGCGTTTTACCGCACTGGTCCGGTCAGGGAAGGAAGTCATCGCGAGAATGCCTGGCATTCCCAAAATCCCGCCACGATTGGCATCCGTGATCTGGATGCGTCGCATTTGTGTTCCGGTGAAATTTTTTTCAAGCCCATAAATCTTCGCGAGGTTCTCATTTACAAAAGTGTAATCGCCATTGATGAAAGTGATGATATCCTGATTTTCACGGATGATGGTGTCAAAAAGTAATTGGACCTCATCATACATTGCTGAGCGCAATTCAGGAGTCATGGAGGGGAATTTCGCAGGGTCGAACCGTTTGTCCTTCAGCCCTTTCACTCCAAGCCATTGCGCGCCAAAACCATCAAAAAGAGCCTTCGATTTAGGGTCAAGTAGCATCCGTTTCGTTTGAGCGCCGAGGATGGCAGGTTCGCGCAGTTTTCCCTGGTCGGCGAGAGCCGACAGTTCGGCGTCGGGCATGGTTGACCAAAGGAAATACGATAACCGCGAAGCGAGTTGATGATCATCCAGCGGAACAATACTCTCGCTCGCGGATGGTTCCCTTGCAGGGGTGATGAAAAGGAATTGTGGTGAGATTAAAATAGCTTTTAACATCATGCGCAATGATGCCTGGTAATCGAGTTTGTTTTCTCGGGCAAGGTCGTAAACACTCATCAAAACAGCGATTTCCTGATCATTCGCTGGGCGGCGATAAGCGCTTCGTGTCAGCGATGAAGCGACTTTTTTTGCTGCATCGCGCCAATCCTTTTCAGAGGTTGGCGTCGTTCCAAAAAGTAGTTTCTGCCTGTTGGTGGGCGGGCCATCCTTTGGGCCTAGCGATTTGTTCAGTGCCTCATTCGCGATCACAAGGTATTGTTCAGTCTGCAAAGGGGAAAGCGTGTTGAGGTATCCCTCGCCCGGCACTTCATCGGGTAAATCCCTGGCGATTGATGGATCGATGCCCAGAAAGTCATGCAGGGTGTTGCCATATTCCACTTTGTTAAGTCGGCGAATGACAAAAAGGCCGGGGTCCTTGGGATTAAGGAATTTGACAAGCGGGACCCAGTCCAGGAATTTTTTTCTTTCCTCGTCTGTTGGTTGTTTCTTGGCATCAACGGGTGGCATGGAATGTTCCTTCACATTCACCAATGCAGCCAACCATTGTTTGCGGAATTCCCCCGCGCCCGGTCGTTTCAAAGCATTTGCGAATGAGACATCGCCTTGCTTTATCCTGTTGTTTTTGCCATGGCATTCGATGCAATAGTTGTTCAAAAAGGGTGTGACATCATTGCGAAAAGTCTTGAGAATTTCGGCTCGTTTTTTTTCGGGCACATCATCTTTTGCTGCAGTCACGGTCGATGGGAAAGTCATGAATATCCCAAGCAGGGGAATCATGCCAATCAATCGAACTGGGGTGCTAAACTTTGAAATCACAATATTTTTCGCATAAAGGTAGGCGGATTCATTCACTTGACAAGTTAAAACATAACATTTTTAAAGTGATATTTCAACCGATGCGCCACCAAGGAATGAATTACTTTTTGAAATTCATGCGTGACTTGGCGGGATTATCGACAGTTTCAACCAAATGCTGGGCTTTAAGGCTGGGAATCAACCCACCATATTGGGTTTTTTCTTTGGTTTATCAGCTCTCTTGATCTTGGTGGGGTCTTTAATCTTGCCTTTTTTATTCAATTTGGGTGTGGTTTCATTCACCTGGTTAACTGCATCTGCCCCAGAAGGAGTTGCATTGGCGGCGACCTGGGATTGGTCAACTCCCGATTTGTTTGAGCAGCCAGACATGGCGATCAAAATAAAGGCAAAGCCTGTTGGAATCAAAAAAGTCCTGATCATTTCTCTCCAATTATGAAACCAGATCAATCGATTAGGGCATCATTCGTTTATTTCGGTCATATCTCTTATTATCTTAACTTTTCAAGTTGAATAAATCCATGGATGCTTTTTGTTTTTCATTTTAATAAGTGCTTTGGCTCATTAGAATTTAAATTCAATGGATTGGCTGGGTTGTTCTAAATGGAAATTCAAATCCGATTGATTCTGAAGTTATCCAGGTGAAAAATATGATGCATCGAATTCTTTCTTTTCTTTTTGTGTTCATGTTGGTCGCTCCTTCAAATGCAGCGGCTCTTCCTGCGAAGCCGAATGTTCTTTTTATCGCAATTGATGATCTGCGGGATTGGGTGGGTTTTTTGGGTGATAAGCAGGTAAAAACCCCGAACCTGGATAAGCTTGCGGCGCGTGGGATGATATTCACTCGTAGTTACTGTGCCGCACCGGTTTGCAATCCATCACGAACCGCGTTGATGTCGGGACTACGGCCCGGGGCTTCGGGTGTGTACGAGAACAACGCCGATTGGAGAAAAAGCCCCGCTGCCAAAGTTCCAAACCTAACCCAGCACTTCATGGCCAATGGTTATGATGTCCGGGGTTCGGGTAAGATTTATCATGGTTCCTATCCCCCTCCCGCGGATTACTGGCACGACTTTTCGCCCGGTGGAATCGCGGGTGATGCAAAAAAAGGGGGGAATAAATCCGCCAAGAAACCGCAGGATTCCTCATGGGGTTATGGCAACTTCACCTTTGGCCCACTCGCGACAGGCGATGAATCCATGGAGGATTACCATATAGTTGATTACTGCCTAAAGGAGCTTGGCAAAAAACATGACAAGCCTTTTTTCCTTGCATGTGGGTTGCATAAGCCGCACCTCACCTGGCAAGTTCCCCAGAAGTATTTTGACATTTATCCATTGGATCAGGTCAAGCTTCCAAAAGTGAAGGCAAATGAACTTGAAGGTGTTCCGCCCGCGGGAATAAAAATGGCCAAGCCGATGGGCGACCATAAGACAATCACCGAGGCGGGCAAATGGAAGGAAGCTGTGAGGGCCTATCTTGCAACCATAACCTTTTGCGATGCGATGGTTGGCAGATTAATTGATGGGCTTGATAAATCCGCTTACAAAGATGACACGATCATTGTCTTGTGGAGTGATCATGGCTGGCATCTTGGGGAGAAGGATCATTGGCGCAAGTTTGCCCTCTGGGAACAAGCCACCCGGTCACCCATGCTTTATGTCGTTCCCGGTGTCACCAAGGCTGGATCGGTCTGCAACCGTACTGTTGATTACATGTCTGTTTACCCAACCCTGAGTGATTTATGCGGCCTGGGAATTCCCCCGCATGTCCAAGGCCGTAGCATCAAGCCCCTGCTTGCGGATGCAAATGCGAAATGGCCTGAACCTGCGATCACCACTTATCTACATGGCAACCATGCCATAAGAACTGAGAAATGGCGTTACATTCGCTATGAAAATGGTGACGAGGAATTATATGACCATGAGGTCGATCCGTTGGAATGGAACAATCTTGCAAAGGATGCAAAGTTTGCATCCGTGAAACATGATCTTTTTATGTCATTACCCAAAGAAAATGTCCCGGACCTGGGTAAAAAAGGTGCCAAGGGAAAAGAGTGATATTTCCCCGGGCAGATTGATACCTAATCATCAATGGTTTAACTGACAAAAACACCATTCGGGGTGCTGGTTGAGTCACCGGTGAAGAAGGAATCCAGCAGCGTGGTGTCATAGGCGAAGATTTTCACATTGGGGTTTATGCCAATGTTGCTTCCCGCCCCGGTGATGATGTTTTGTTTTCCCACACCGAAATAATCAACCGCCCCAACTCGAATGGCACCATTAAAGCCCTGTTGATAAGGGGAGAAGGATTCAAGCATCTGGAAGTTTTGCCCATCGAAGATGTTTACCTTGGAATCTCCCCCTTGGCCGGTGCCTGTGATGATTTCAGCATGGTGATCGCCATTAAGATCGCCGGCGGCTACAAAGATACCACCTGCAAAACGAGAGTCATAAGCAAAGAAGGTATGAATGAGAGAGAAGCTGCCGCTGGAATAAACATTCACCTGGGGACCGCCACCAATTCCCGCGCCAGTGATCATCTCCCTGACGCCATCACTATCCAGGTCGCCTGTCGCGACAGAAACTCCACCAAGAAAAGTCGGGGAGTAGGCAAAGAAACTGGCCTTGGCGGTGGGCGCATTGCGGGTCAGGGAAGCGCCATCCCAGATGACAACATGAGGGCCACCGGTTGATCCCGCGCCCGTCACCAAATCCGGAGTCCCATCACCTGTGACATCACCGGAAGCGACAAAAACACCACCCGTAAAGGAGGTGCTGTAGGCGAAGAAATCGAGAAGGATGCCGCCATTGACGCCACTGAAGATGGAAACGCGCGGCCCGCCCGATGCCCCAGCGGCGGCGACAATGTCCTTGACCCCGTCACCATTGAAGTCAGAACTTGAATCAACCCTTATTTCACCGTAAAAGCCCCTGAATGGTGTGATGGTTGTGGATATTGAATTATCCGAGGAATAAAGCTTGAAACCTGATCCGGATGGGGTGGCAATGGTTCCCACGGTCAGGAATTGTGGGTTTGGCCTGGTCAGGGAGATGTCATTTCCATCACCTCCATTATATTTGAGAAGGTAGTTTGTTCCCTGGATTGTGATGGTCTGATTGTTTGAAATTCCCTTGAAGGTTCCTGAAACAGGATCAGCACCATCGTTGTTGACCAATATCAATTCCGATCCCGGTGAAAGAGTGAAACTTCCGGAAATATTAAGTGTGGCATCACCAAGGGTGACTGTTCCGATGGTTGTTAATTGGTCGAATCCCGATCCGGGGGTTGTATTTCTAATGTTGATGTTAAGAGTCGAGGGGCCTGAGAGATTGACATCCCCGGATTGCAGGATGGAGGTGCTGACTGAGCCACTTTTGGCATCCAACTTTCCGATGGCAGCGCTGCCGGAAAGGGTGCCACCATCGACAACGAAGTCGCTGCTCTGGTTGGCATTTAGAATAAGTGAACCACCTAGGACGAAAGTTTTTCCCGTGTAGGAGTTCGCTGCGAGGAAAGTGGTGGAACCTTTGCCATTGCGGATGAAATTTCCGCTGCCGGAAATGACCCCCGAATAATTGTCCAAGGTGGAACCATTCACAGTGATGCTGCCTGAACCAAGATTGATGTTGGAATTTCCAAAAAGGGATGCGATAGCCTCTGTGTTGTTGTTTAAATCCCATGTGGCGCCATTCATGTCGATCGAACTGTTGTCATTGATGATTTCACTTCCCAGCGAAATAAAATTGCCTCCCGCGAGGGTGATGGTTCCGTTGCCGGCATCCAGGCTTGCAACTTTTATGGTATTGGTTTGTGCCTTAAGGAAGATGTTCCCATTGCCGGTTCTGGTTGCGTTCAAGCCAGTGGTATTAACAACAGTCAAGGGTTGATTAATGGTTCCCAGGGAGGATCCAGTCAGATTCAAAGCTGCGGAATTTGAAATGGTTCCCGTGTTGGATGCGGTGATCGCGCCCTGGGCGGTGATGGAAGTTATGCCGCCTGTTAAAACGGTGCCTAATTGCAATGCGTTGGCATCAGCCAACTGCACGGCGGCTGAACCAGAATTGGCAAGGGAAACTGTGCCGGTGAAATCGTTGGAGGAGTTTGAAAGATTCAAGGCACCTGTTCCAGCATTGAATGATGTTGCTCCAGCGCCTGCTTCCTGGATGATGGGGCCTGTTTGTGAAATCCCCACTGCGGAAATGTTCAAGGTGCCGGAACCCACATTCGATGATGCGATAATGATGGCGTTGGCATCGTTGATGGAGACATTGTTCGCCCCCGCGGTTTTAAGAGTTACCGCACCAACAAAATCATTGTTCCCCGATTCCAAGGTGATGCTAGTTCCCGAATTGAAGGTTGCTGTTCCATTTGCGTGAAGGGAAGAACCTGATTGTTGTGTGATCGCACCTGTCGCGATGATTTTTAGCATCCCGGAAGCGGTGATTGAAGGCAGGGCCAAATTCCCAAACTGGCCAATGATGATGTCGCCTGTGGTGCTTGAAGCTGCAGTAAGGGTTGTAACCTGGGTGTTGATGGAAATACCGCTGGAAGCTGCAAGGGTCAGGCCGTTTGCAATAACCAGTCCGGTACCGCTTATGCCTTCGGAAGAATTAAGATTTGCGTTACCCGTGGTTTCAATCTTCGCGGTATTAGCAAGGTAAATTCCGTTGGCGGAGAAAGAAATTTGTCCACCGGTGTTGGAAGTGGTGGCCAGGGTGGTTTGGTCCATGCCGATGCCAAAGCTGGTGGTGCCTGTGGTTTTGTTGCCGGTGATGGTCATTCCACCCGAACCGGCCTGTATAAGATTTGAAACGCCAATGAGTATGCCATGGTTGTAGTTGCCGCCGCTATTCAAACCGCCATTGCCAGTGATTGAGAGAGTGCCGGTGCCCGAGGATTTAATGGAGGAAGAGTCGGTGAGAAAAATCCCGAGGTTGAAGCCGATGGTGGATGAACTGCTACCGCCACCGGTGCCGGTCACGGAAACATTACCGTTCGTGCCGGAGGCAATACTGGCAGAGGAGCTGACTTTCACGCCGTAATTATAGTTTCCCGCACCTGTGCCTCCGCCGTTGCCAATGACGGATACAGGACCTCCCGAGGATGAGATTTTTGCGGATGCGGATGCGATATAGACGCCGTAGTTGTTCCCGCCGGTGTCGCTGAGGGCACCCTGGCCGGAAACAGAAACAGCACCGGTGCCGCCGGAGATAATCGCCCCTCCGTTGCCCACAAGGATTCCATGATTGTAACCAACATTTCCCGCCCCCCCGCCGGTGCCGGTCACGGAAACCGAACCTCCTGAAGAGGTGATGGTCGAGCCGGTCCCTTCAACCCTGACCCCCATGTTTCCACCACCTGAGACATTTGTTCCCCCGATGCCGGTGACATTAACGGTGCCAGTTGCCCCTGCGGAAACGACTGCGCCCGATGCGACAACCAAACCGAAATTTCCATTACTTGCCCCTGTCCCGCCCCCGGTGCCCTGCAGGGTTACATTTCCCCTGGAGGTGTTGATTTCCGTACCCGCGCCATCAATCCAGATGCCGAAGTTGTAATCGCCTGATGCGGTGTTGCTTCCAATGCCTGTGATGGAGATGGAACCAAAAGTAGAACCATCATCTCCCGCGAAGATTTTTGCGGCGCCATCAATTGCAACGCCATGGATGTTGTTGGTGGTTCCGGATCCTGTTCCCTCAATAACGATGTTACCGCCCATTGTGCTGATTTTTGTGCTTTTTCCGGTGATGATGATGCCGACATCATTGGTGGCGGAAGCCCCTGTATTCTTCAGAAGGATATCACCGGTGGTGGTGGTTAAATTCGCCGAAACTTGGAGCGAGGTTGAAGTTTCAATGCTGATGTTGGATGCCGCGGTGGAAATCTCCTGGTTGATTTCAATTGAATCGACTCCAAGACTGGTAAATCCGCCGGATACATTAAAAGCGGATGTTCCCGTGAATTTTGCAGACTGGGCGGAACCACCGCCACTATCCTGAAGGAGAATCTGGTTAACATCATTGATGCCGAATGAAAGTTGTGAACCATTTGCATCACCAGTGATATCAATGGTTGTTCCATTGTTGGTGATGATGACCGATTCGCTGGTGGAATCTGAATTAGTGAAATCCAAGGTAAGTATGCCTGAGGCCAAAGTGATATTTGCGGGGGTCGTGCGATCCTCAAGACATTCAATTTTCGGTTGATGCTTTGGGGAGAAAGATGCCTTGCGGGGATTCTTGCTGGTCTTTGAATTTGAAGCTGAAAACCATTTGGACAGAAAATGAAACATGGAAAATCCCCAAAGCAAAGCGATTGTAAAAAATCAAACCTGTAGCAAGCCTTTTAAAAGGCACACTTTAGTATTTATCGGCAATAAATGGGGTTCTTATGATTCAAAAGGTGAAAGATTCGTTACAGTCAGCAAAAAAGTCAAAATAGGAACAATCAAAATTATAGGAAAAGTCAGCTTGGATTTCCTGTTTTATGTTCTTGGATGTTAATTATCCAATTTACACATGGGTGGTGGTAAGTTTATTGCCCATTTGACAAATAATATTGGGCACTGCCGAAGGGATTCTGAATTGAATCAGTATGATTTGTTGTCATTAAACAGGGTGGTTCGAACTGATCAAATTGTATTCACAGGTGATGCAGTAAGTCTCTTAAAAGCCTGGAGTATATCTTCGTAGTTGGTGGCTTCGATTGTTCCACTCATGGTGAAAAAATCAAGCAGATCGTTCACCATGCTTGCCAATGGGATTTCTGATTTTAGATGTACTGAAAGATCAGCTTTCATACTTGTGTAAAGTGTGGAGTCTAGAGATTTATTCTCATTGATTTGGGAACAAAATAAATTGATCTGCCAAATAAGTTTCGAATTTAAAATCTCACGGATGGTATCGGTCTTATCGGGATGAAAATGGTTGAAATGGTTTTCCTTGTTACTGGATGGGATGGAGTCCGATTCATTTAGGATGCTGGAGCATAGTTGGGTGCAATTCTCAAATCGGTTGTCTGGATCGAGTGAAAGGGCTTTCATCACGGCATCTGAAACCGTGGGGGAAAGATTTTTCACATGATCTTTCAAGGGGATCGCTGATTGCTTGACAATTTCAAGCAATATCGAAACATGATTGTTGCCATTGAACGGTAATTTTCCTGAAAGGCATTCGTAGATGATCACAGCGAGTGAGAATTGATCGGTTTTGGAAGAAACTTTTTCGCCAAGATGTTGTTCCGGAGCCATGTAATGTGGGCTACCGATAAAGGAACCTATGGAGGTGGTCATGGCCTCTCCAGGCTTGAGCGAGGAATTTTTCAAAACACCGAAGTCGCTTAGATAGGGGTTGTAGTTTGCATCAAATAAAATATTATCGGGCTTCACATCGCGATGAATCCAGTTGTTGGAATGAATGAAATCAAGTGCCGAGGAGATCTGGGGCAGCCAAAGTTGAAGGTTTGTTTGGGCGAGCGGTTTTCCATTTGATTTAGCATAATCCAGGAGCATTCTGAGCGTTCCATTCTTGATGTACTGCAATACAAGAAACGGATGATCCTCATAAATTCCACTATCAATAATGGGAACAATGTTCGGATGTTCCAAGGCGGAATGGGCGAGAACCTCGCGGTTAAACCTTTGAAGTGTTTCGGTTCTTTGGCCGGAATATTTTAAGATGGGAACCTTGATGACCACTTCCTTGTTGAGATGCAGGTCGAAGGCGAGGAAAACCACTCCCATGCCACCGTTTGTTAATTTGCTTTTGATATGGTATCGGTGATCGATGGTTTTTTCAGTCCATGATGAAAAATCTTCATGCATGATTAAATTCTTTTAACAAGTGGGCTAGTTTGTCAATCGAACCACACGAATCTTAGCATTAAAAAAATTCGTTTTAATAAGGTAACGAATTTGTAATGTTAGATAAAATCCTATATTAGCAAAAATAAATCCCATATTGGCAAAAACGAATTCCAACCCCAAAAACAAAGATCCATTATTGGCCAAAATTGATCCATTATTGGCATTAATTCAATTTTGCTTATATGTAACTTTTCTTTTTAAATTAAATGTTGATAGATTACTCGGAAGAATACCAACGCTTGCTTGCCCCGCGATTAATTTAAAAGTGTACTGATTTATGCAAATTGGACAGCACAAAGATTTTTGTGGTTTTATTGATGAGATAAAATTTCTTAAATTGCAAGGGATGGTTTCGAGCCTCAAAACCCCTGAATGGAAAATCCACACCCTGAATCTGGGCGAATTTGGCCTTCAATATGCCTCCGGAGGTGGAGGTTCAATAACCAATGGCAAACTCATCGGCGATGGTCGACTGCTTCACATCCCCATCAAGGGTTCTTGCAAGGTGAATGGCAAAAATATGTCCTCCGATTCGGTGCTTATTTGCTTTCCCGATTTCGAGTATACCATCTCGTTTAATGATGTTCATGAATGGTTGAATCTCTTTATTCCCATCAAGATGGTGAAACCGATTTTTCAAAAAAATGGTGTTTCCGAAAACAATCATCCCTCCGGTGTGGTGCGTGTTGGAAAGGAAACTGTTTGCAGGTTGAAAAAATTGCTTCTGGAGATTCTTGGAACCAATGAGAAAGTTGGTGATTCGCAAAAGGGATTGGCAGGCAATGGAAAAGTTCAAAAAGAAATTCTGGCGGTCTACGAAATTATTGCATTACAACCGCCAGTCACCGAGGTGATCGGGGTTGGTCGGCGCCTTTTTGACCGTGACCAGATCATGCAACTAATCAATAACAAATTGCAAAGCCAATCACTTGATAAGCTTTTTGTTGAAGACCTTGCAATTGCTGCAAATGTTTCCGGACGCACCCTTCGAAAGATTTTTATCGAATATTTTGGGGTGTCGCCATTGCGTTACCTGACTATTTACAAGATGCACGCTGCCCGAAAAGTTTTGCAGGATTCCAATCCCAATAAGTCCACGGTTTCAAACATCGCATCGCAGTTTGGATTCCGGCATTTTGGCAGATTTGCATCAAGTTATCGTGATCTTTTTGGTGAGCTACCGTTGGATACACTCAATAATAATTATAAAAAATAAAGTTTTGTTAATATCGAATATTTGCCACTAAACCCGCGGGATTTTTTGAAGAGACTGAAAGTACATTCCCATTCGTTTTTTGATCGATTTTCTGGCTGACTTTTCCTTTAGACATGAATAAAACTTCCTACCATGGGATGTGGCCAATGATATGTTTAGCCCATCTTCCTTGGGTTTTTATGCATGTTAACTGTGTACGGATGTTAATCGTGTTGATTTTAAATTAGTCATCTTCATCTTC
>SYCV01000121.1 GCA_005786805.1 Planctomycetia bacterium
AGACCTCGGATTGACCGATTTCCGCATCCGCATCGGATTACGCGATCCAAAAAGCGACAAGTATGTCGGCGCTGATGAGGATTGGAACAACGCGCAGGCCGCCATCATCAATATCATCAAGGCCCTCAACATGCCTTACACCGCCGAGGAAGGCGAAGCTGCTTTCTACGGCCCCAAGATTGATTTCGTGGTGAAGGATTGCATCGGCAGGGAATGGCAACTTGGCACCGTTCAGCTTGATTACAACCTGCCCAAGCGGTTTGATCTTGAGTATGTCGGGGCGGATAACAAGATGCATCGACCCATCATGATCCATCGGGCACCCTTTGGATCGATGGAACGGTTCATGGGTATTCTCATCGAGCATTTTTGTGGCGCTTTCCCGCTCTGGCTTTCACCCGAACAAGTTCGCGTTCTCCCTGTCAGCGATAAATTCAACGACTATGGCAAACAGGTTGAAGCCCAACTTCGAAGTGTGGGGCTTCGCGCAACTGGCGATTATCGATCGGATAAAGTCGGGGCGAAGATCCGTGAGGCAAGCCTTGAAAAAATCCCCTACATGCTCGTTGTGGGTGACAAGGAAGTTTCCGCGTCAACCGTTGCGGTCAGGCATCGCACCGATGGCGACCTGGGCACTATGCCTGTCGCAGACCTTTTGGTCAAACTCACTGAGGAAATCAACGCCCGCAGGCTGGTTCGAACTCCCGGTTGATTTTCCTAGACTCCTTTCCGTGATCAATCGAATTGGAGAACCCTTATCGCCAAGTCATCTTCCAAATCTGTTCTTTTTCTTGTCAACGCTCGATTTAATATCAGGGAAATCCTGACAGCGGGTTTTGAAAACTCCACAAGGATGATGGGACTTCCTTATGTCGCGGAGATCAACTCTTATTCCGCTCCTTTTGTGAACCCTGAAACCACGGCAGACAGGTTGGTCGTGGTGTGTGCGCCCGAGGAATTGGAAGCGATAACCTCCAGCCTTCAGGGCAGGAATGGTCCTTTTGAAATATGGGACATGACTGAAAAACAGGCGACCAGGGAATTGATTGACGCGGAAATCAATGGTTGGATAGCCCGGCTGATCACGGGTGCGCCCCGCGTTGGGCCGCCTGATCTAACGCCCCCGCCCCAAACAGTCACCCCTTCTCCAGTAACAGCACCCATCAATAAAAAACAAGCCATCAGCGTGGGAAGGGAAATCAAAGGCCGAAAGGGCAAGGGTGTAACCATTCTTTCTGATCTTCCCATGAACGAAGAACAGATTCATGAACTTGCAACCACGCTTAAATCAAAGTGTGGCACCGGCGGAACAGTGAAAGATGGCAAAATCGAAATCCAGGGCGATCAAAGGGAACGCATCATCATCGAACTGGAAAAGCTTGGTTTCAAAACCAAGAAAGTGGGCGGTTGATCCATCTCTTTTTTATTGTCCCATTCTTCCCGAAGATAGTACGATGGAATTGCACGCCTGATTTTATTCTGTCTTTAATTGGATCAATACCATGAGAACAATTGCCTCCCTTTCAATATTGCTTTTTGTTTTCGGAATCCTCGCATCCGAAATTGACAAGAAATTTCCCCTCGACCCCCAACTCAAGGTGTTGAGCGAGGATGTCAAGAATGAGAGATACCGGGAGTTGGTCACCAAAAAAATGCTTTCGACAGACCTCGCCGCGGAATGGCAACGGGGTTTCACCGCGGACAATCCTGATTCTTTCCTTGAAAAGAATGGCGGCAAAGAAAAGGTGTTTGCCAACCCTGATCTTAAGGCGGCATATGAAAGACGCCTTTCCATCCAGAATGATTTTCTTGACCTGATGCGGGAAGGGTACAAACGCCACAAGGCGGTGCCTCCGTTTGACAAGGGTGCAAAGGCTGAAATAGCGGGTACCACGATAAAGAGTTCCGCGATCAAGAAAGGCGCGGCACTTTCAACATCCATGGTGGCAAAGGGTGCGGAGAAAAACTGGCCCCGATTTCGCGGCCCCTCGGGTCAGGGGCTTACCGGCTTAAACTCCCTACCAACAAAATGGAACGACAAGGGCGAAAACATCCTCTGGAAAATCACCACACCTGATCTGGGAAATTCCTCCCCTATCGTCTGGGACGACAAGATATTCATCACCAGCGCAACCTCCAAGGGGGCCAACAGGACGGTCCATTGTTTTTCCTCGAAGGATGGTTCCAAAATCTGGAGCACCCCTGTTCCCGAAACTGTTCCTGAAACCAGCGTGCTTGGTAAAAACGGTTATGCCTCCGCCACTCCAGTCACCGATGGCGAAAGAGTCATTGTTTTTCTGGGAAGCTCCGGCTTGGTTTGCCTCGACTACTCAGGGAAAATTCAATGGCAATACAATAACCTCAACATCAAGACCACCCATGGAACCGGTTCCAGCCCTGTGATTCATGGTGACTTGGTGCTTTTCTTTCACGATCAAAACCAGTCGGATTCCATCTGCATTGCCCTTGATAAAAAAACCGGCAGGGAAGTTTGGAAACAAAAGCGCGACAAGGGAATGACCTGGTGCACCCCGGTTGTCATCCGGGTGGGCGATCATGATGAGGTTGTCTTTGCGGGAAGTGGCACCGTTAGAGGTTACGATCCTGCAACCGGCAATGAACTATGGAAACTTCAAGGGCCCACTGGTGAAGTTGTGCCCACCATTGTGATAGGGCCGGAACTAGCCTATAGTGCCTCGGGTAGAAACGGCCCCACCATCGCATTCCGCCTTGGTGAAAAAGGTGATATCACCGCTTCAAGCACTGTTTGGAAGTCCGTGCGCAATGGTCCGCATGTGCCCTCCCCCATCCTGGTAAAGGATAAATTATTCACTTTCAATGACATGGGCATTTCAACTTGCCTTGATGCGATCACTGGCAAATTGCTTTGGACTGAAAGGCTTCCAGACCAGTTCACCGCATCTCCCATCGAGGCGGGCGGCCTCATTTATGTCAGTGGTGAATCCGGCAAGACCTATGTGCTAAGGGTGTCTGACGAGTTTGAATTGGTGGCGACAAACGATCTTGGTTCTCCCATCCTTGCCTCTCCTGCGATCGCGGATGGCAAGCTTTTGCTTCGGACCCGGGAAGCACTTTATTGTATCGGAACCAGATGATCATATGTTGATGGCTGTCTGAAATAAAAAAGCCCCTGCATGGATTTGCAAGGGCTTCTTTTATTGACCTAAGGGAAATTAAAGTTTTCCTTCCACTCCCAATTGGTGGAAGTAGTGTTCGACTTTATCTTGGTTCTTTAATAGCCAATCGATGCTTGGTTCGCCAAGGATGGCTTTACGAATAACCTTGGTGGTGGCTTCACGATGAACAGCAAACAAAGCCTTGTGGTCGATTTTGTTCGCGGGTACTTTCAGGATATTGGGATCAAGCCATACCGAATAAATGATGCCAAGGTCCTCGGCTTTTTTCTTCGGGATGATCCCTTCGCGCACCGCATCAAGTACTCCGTGAGCGATGGCAGCTTGGACTGTGCCCATTAAAATGTTTGTGTAACGGGCATCATTTACCGTGACTTTGCTCACCATGATGGTTGCGGGCTTAACCTGGACATCGCTGTTTAGGATTGC
>SYCV01000122.1 GCA_005786805.1 Planctomycetia bacterium
ATGCAGCCCTTCGACAAGCTCAGGGACCGGGGATGATGCAGCCCTTCGACAAGCTCAGGGGCCGGACATGATTCAGCCCTTCGGCAGGCTCAGGGGCCGGGGATGATGCAGTCCTTCGACAAGCTCAGGGACCGGGCATGATGCAGCCCTTCGACAAGCTCAGGGACCGAAGATAAGAAGGTTGGGAGTTGAGGGATCAAATTTTATACAATATAAGCCATAGCAATGAATTAATTGAAGAGTCACCCACATGAATCCAAAATACAAGGCGGATATCGCATTATTAACTGATCATAGGTATGAGTCCATGGTGGCTTTGCCTGGGGATTGGTACTTGGGAAACATCCTGGAGGATGACCAATTACTTCAAAAAGAATTAGATCTGCTGGGACTTTCCTCGATAAGGTTGGACTGGGCCCGAAAAGATATTGATTGGTCGCATTACAAATGCGCGATCTTCCGCACCACCTGGGATTACTTCGATCGCTTCGATGAGTTTTCCCAATGGCTTGATGCTATCAAGGCACAAACCAAATTGTGCAACCCATATTCCATCATCAAATGGAACATGGACAAGCACTATCTCAAAGACTTGGATTCGCGGGGTATACCCGTTGTGCCCTCGCATTTTGTTGAGAAAGGAAACAGCATAAACATTGAAGAAGAACTATCAAAATCGGGTAGGGATGAGTTGGTGATAAAGCCTTGCGTGTCCGGGGCTGCAAGACACACCTATCGCGTGAACAAGTCGAACTTTAGCACCGTTGAGACCATTATTAATGAACTTTTAAGGAAAGAGTCTTTTGTATGCCAGCCCTTTTTTGAGAGTGTTCTGACCCAGGGCGAGGACACTTTGATGCTGTTTGGGGGTGAGTATTCCCATGCGATCCGCAAATTGGCAAAGCCCGGGGATTTCAGGGTGCAGGATGATCATGGCGGAACCGTGCACCATCATCAGCCTGATGCGGACCAGATTGAGTTCGCGAAACGAGCCATGGCAGTGTGCGATCCGTTGCCCAGTTATGGCAGGGTGGATATGGTGCGAGACAACCAGGGAAACCTTGCGGTGATGGAGTTGGAATTGATCGAGCCTGAGCTATGGTTGCGCAAGCATCCGCCCTCTGCGAAATTGTTTGCGAAAGCAATCGCAGGAATGATTGGGTGAAAAGTGCGTTGCTTTTTTGATCTTTGTCTAGCCAGATTGGTTGTTTCATGGCATGATTGAGAGTCTGCAAAGCGCCGGCATAAACAGGGTGAATCCATGGGTTTGTCAAAACATAATCACAATCATTCTTTTAAGTTCCTCAATCCGCGGGAGAGGGAGGGATTGGTTTTTTCCAATCGAAGGAACTTTATCAAGGCTGGTCTTGCAGGTCTTGGCGGGCTGACATTACCCGGTTTGCTCAGGCAAAGGGCGGTGGCGGCAAATGCGGGAAAATCTTTGACTGGGAACAAATCTGTGATCCTTTTGTGGATGGCGGGTGGCCCAAGCCAGATAGACACATGGGATCCAAAGCCTGATCGCCCGTTGCAAAACCGCGGGCCTTTCGCAACCATTCCAACAGCGATTCCCGGGGTCCGCTTTTGCGAGCACATTCCAAAACAAGCCGCAATGATGGATAAATTAACCATCATCAGGTCGGTCGATGCAAACGGCAGCAATCACGAGCCAAATGTGGTGTTTCAGACCGGTAACCGGGAAGCTGAACCCCGTACCAACAACCAGGCAAAATATTATCCCGCAATCGGCTCGATTGTCGCGAAACATCATGGTGCCAACCATGCCGCAATGCCCCCCTATGTGACTTTTTCAAAAGGCAGGAGTCATATCGCATACGCAGGTTACCTTGGTAAGCAGTATGATCCATTTCCCGGCGACAAGGCCAGCAAGTTGCCGATCTATGATTTGGTTGGGGTGGATTCTGGCCAGATGAGCGAGGGAGACCTGTTCAAGCTGCCAAGGGAAGTTGACCTGTCGCGCATAGGCGATCGGACAAGCCTGCTTAAAAAGTTTGACGCGCTACGCAAAGAGATGGACAACAGCGGGAATTTTGACGCGATGGATCGATTTGGCAGGCAGGCGATGGAGATTGTCTCGGGTGCCAAGGCTCGGGAAGCGTTTGACCTTACCCGCGAGCCTGAAAGCATGAGGGAAAAATATGGCAGGCATCTGTGGTGCCAGCAGGCATTGCTTGCCCGAAGGTTGGTTGAGGCTGGAGTAAGTTTTGTCACATTGGACCTCAGCTATCACACCGCTTCGGGAACCTGGGATACCCATGGTGATAACATTCCGCCTTATGGTGGAATCAGCAAGGGATTGAAGCCCCTGCTTCCATTGTTTGACCATTTGTTTACAACCTTGGTGCAAGATTTGGGAAATCGCGGGTTGCTGGATGATGTTCTGGTGATAGCAATGGGAGAGTTTGGCCGGACCCCGCAAATGGGTACCCAGGGCAGCACGGATGGCCGTAACCATTGGCCAAAGATCATGTCGATGGCGCTGGCTGGTGGAGGCTTGAGGCATGGGCGTGTGATAGGATCATCCGAGGCGGATGGTGGCACCATCAAGGAGCGACCCGTGCTTCCCGGTGACATAGCCGCAACCATTTACCAGCATATGCAGGTGCCCTTGGATGCGGTGTATCATGATCCAAGCGGCAGGCCGCGTTTCATATTGGATCATGGACAACCCATCCAGGAACTGTTTTAATTCCCCCGTCCGGGGCACTTTTGACTTGAAGAAAGCCACCTTTTTTCGAAAATAGAAGGGTCGACTTCCCAAGAGTTTAATTCATGAGTTCGTCATCCTCAAGCAGGGAGCAAAAAGCTTCCAAAGAATGGATGCCCCGCATGTGGCAGGGGTGTATCTTCCATTCCTGGATGCGTATGCTCGCAAAGAACCATTTTCTCATTCATCCCAGCAAGCTTTACATAGGCTGCAATATCACCGCGATAAGCACCCTTCATCTGGGATTGCGGTTGTTGCAGAAGGGTTTGTATGGGACGATCCCTGAGAAAACGGTGGTGAAACATGCGCCAGTGTTCATAATTGGCCATTGGAGAACCGGCACGACCCTCTTGCATGAACTCATGATCTTGGATCCAAGGCATAATTATCCCAACACCTATCAATGCCTTGAGCCCAACCACTTTCTTTTGACTGAAAAGTTTTTCAAGACCTATTTTAATTTTCTGCTGCCCTCGCGCAGGCCCATGGACAACATGGAGGCAGGATGGGACAAACCACAGGAGGATGAGTTCGCCCTGTGCATGATGGGACAGCCCTCGCCCTACCTTGACATCGCCTTTCCGAACAATAACCCGATAGACAAGGACGCATTTGAGATTGACAGTCTGCCCTCGCACAAGAAGGAAAGTTGGAAACAGGATTTCAAGCGGTTTCTCTCCGAATTGACATTCAACGACAGCCGAAGATTAGTCTTGAAATCACCAACGCACACGGCGCGAATTCGCACCCTGCTTGAGTTGTTTCCCGATGCCAGGTTCATTCATATCGTGCGTGACCCCTATGTGGTTTTTCCATCAACGGTGAACCTTTGGAAATCACTTTATGACACTCACGGGATGCAGACCCCGAATTACCTTGGAATCGAGGAGAAAGTCCTGTCCGAGTTCCAGGTGTTATACAATTGCGTTGACCGGGATAAGTCGCTCCTGAAACCCAGCAGGTTTTTTGAGGTGCGATATGAGGACTTGATCAAGGACACCCTTCCAATCATGGAAAATATTTATCAACAACTGGAACTGGGTGACTTTTCATTGGCATCGCCGAATATTCAACGCTATCTTGATAACCGTAAGGACTACAAAACCAACAGTTACAAGTCTCCTGAACCCCGCCTGCTGGCGATGATCAATGAGCGTTGGGGAGATGTGATTGATCGTTATGGCTACCCAAGAAGGGAATCCGCGGCTTCGTTGTTGGTCTAGTATGTTTTTGTTTTGATTATTACTCAAGAGATTAGGGGAATTTATAATGGGACGAACAGTCACTTTTAAGAATGAAGCCAAAGCCCTAGTGGGAAATGAGATCAAAGTGGGTGATAAAGCTCCTGATTTCAAATGCCTTGTGGGACTTGATGTTCAAACGCTTTCAAATACTGGTAATAAACCAAGGTTGTTCAGCGTGGTGCCCTCGCTTGATACTGGTGTTTGCAGCATGCAGACCAAAAAGTTTGAATCTGAACTGGCTTCTATCCATGACAAGGTGGCATCCTACACGGTAAGTGTGGACCTTCCTTTTGCCCAGAAAAGATATTGCGGTGCGGAGGGTATCAGTCATATGCAGACCCTTTCCGACTGCCATGATCATTCATTTGGCAAAAATTATGGTGTCTTGCTTGAGGGGCTGCCATTGCCTTTGTTGACTCGCGCGGTTTTTGTGGTGGATGCCCATGGCAAGGTGGTTCATGCGGAGTATGTGCCAGAGGTAACGAACCATCCAAATTATGACGCTGCAATAGCAGCACTGAAGAAATGTTTGTAATGTCTTAATTGGATAAGCTTTAGGTTAAAAGCACCTGGGTTTCCGGGTGCTTTTGTTTTTTTAAATGGGGTTAAGACAGGTAAAGCCCCCTGCTTTTGGCTGGGAAAAGGGATTATTCCTATCCTAACAATTATTCCTGTGAGATCCCTGTTCACTTTAGCTGTTTGCGAAGCATTTTTGTTGCACCGGATTTTAACTGCATTAACTTGAGTAAATGGAAAAAAAAGAGGGAAATAAAGTCCTGATTCAGTCGGACTTTTAGGGTTTGGCAATATGTTTGCCTCCTATAATTTAACGGTTTTTGGTGGTGGTTATCCTGGAGATCCTGAATATGTTTAGTTTTCGCTCTAAAGTTGCTTTTTCGACGCTTGCGATGATTGCCCTTGGGCAGAATCCCGCCAGCGCCGCTTGGAATAATGTTTATCAAGTTAGCTGCAATTCGGCTAACAAGGTGAATGTTTCAACTTCCAATTATCAACCTGTATCCACACCCTGCAACCTTCCTGGCTGTACCCAGCAGATTTGCCAGCAGCAAAATTGTTCCACCCGCTATGTGCAAAAATTTTATTACGAACCTGTGACTTCCTACGAATCCACCTCATACTATGAGCCTGTGACCACCTATAAGACCAGTTACTATTATGAGCCAGTGACTTCATACAAAACCAGTTATTACTATGATCCATCCTCCTGCGGTTATCAGCAGATGGCGACCCCGGTGACCAGTTATCAATTGAAGGCTCAAAACTGCCCTGTTAATTCCTACATGCTTCGAACTGCTTTGAAGCCTGTGACCAGCTATAAGCAGTCTTATTATTATGAACCACAAACCACTTGCTGTAACACTGTGGTTGGAACACCTGTTATTCCCCAAGTGGCCGCACCCTGCACAACACCAGCTCCTGTGCCAAACCCCAACATTGCGCCCGGAGTGAACGAGCAAAGGGCTACCCCTTCTCCCGCACCAGCAGCAGCAGCCCCTGGAATCAGTGAAAACAGGGATCTTGCACCTAATCCTACAAATAGCAGCAGGTCTTCAGTGATTCCCGGAAAAACAGTATCTCCGGTTGTGCCAGCCCCTCAGATTCCTTCTTCCGTCAAACTGGATAGGATTGTGTCTTTGAAGTCCAGCTTTAACCTTGAAGGTAGCGTGGTTGGAGCAAATCAAGTTCCTGCAAGAAATGCCAGACTTTTCTTGGTTCATGAAACCGTCCGTGGTCTCAAGGTGAATCTCACAACCGATGCAAATGGTTGGTTCTCTGCCAATGTGGAACCAGGGAATTGGTTGGTATATCTTGCGGATGTGGATGGTCGCCCTGTTTTCCAAAAGCAGATCGAAGTGAAATCCTCAGAAATTCAGACCATGAAGCTTGTAAGCCGCTAATATTTTAGCTGGTTATTTTTAGAAAGAGCAGTGCGAAAGCGCTGCTCTTTCTGTTTAATATTTCCTGCTTTTCCTATCTTCACATGTTTTTTGTTAATTTGTTCTGATTATGACCATTATGAACAATATGCCCATTCCTTGTGTTGGTCCAAGGGTATCATTTATCTAATTTGTTTTAATTTACTCGCCTTTTCGGATCGATAAGAATCTCCGGATAAGCACATGGATGTGCTGCCCAAGTTTGGAATAAGTTTTTCTCTCCAAAAATTTATTCTTCTCCCTGCTTGTTTTTATTTATACCGCTTATTGCGGGGGATCCGTAAGGATTACGAGAGGAAAGTATCATGTGGTCATCATTATTTCTTGGCGGATTGTTGGCAGCGGGCCAAAGCCCATTGGAAAAACCAGCGATTCCAGTCGCTCCGGTTTCAGTTGTTCAAGCTCCAGCAGCGCCTAAAAGCGCAGCTCCAATGGCACCAGCCCAGGGCCAGCAGCCCATGGCTGAAGAAAAGAAAGAAGAGGAAAAGCAGGAGGAAGAAGCCCAGAAATTCTTCCTTATGAAGCTTTTGGAAGGCGGCAAAGGTGGGGAGTTCCTGGATAAATCCGGGATCACCATCAAAGGTTATGCGGACATGAACTATACCGCATCCACTGCAAGTGGTGTTAACAGCCCCATGGCCATGAACTATAAGGCCAATCAATTCTTGCTTGAGCAAAACATGCTCATGATTGAAAAAGCAGTTGATACCAAGGCCAATGAAAGAACCTGGGGTTTCACATTGATGGGTATTCTTCCCGGTAGCGATTATCGCTTCACCTTGCAGAATAACCTGATGGATAGCCAGTTGACTGACAATAATGGTCAGCCAAACACCTACGGTGTTGATGTTCCCCAGTTTTATGTCGAAACCTACAATCCTAACTTTGCAAAAGGTGTGGATACCAAGGTAGGTCGTTTCTATACCATCCTGTTCAATGAAAGTATCGACCCCACCCAGAACAAACTGGTGAGCCGCGCGCTTACTTTCATGAATAATCCTTTCACCCACACCGGTGCATTGACTGCAACCAAGTTGAATGACCGTTGGACCATGTACAATGGTATCACCTGCGGTGCGGATGTGTTCTTTGGCCCCTCAGGCAAGGCATCCTACCTTGGTGGTTTGAAATGGGAATCTGAAGATGGTGGCACCAACTTCAGCTTGAATACCCAGCTTACCGACCCAAGCTTCAACCAGACCCAAGGCACCGCGAACACTTATGATGTGTTTGAAGTGCAATTCAACCATAAGATCAATGACAAGTGGTACTTCACCTCGGATACCATGTACTCCTTCATCAACAACTGGGATACCACAGCAACCGGTTCCCCGATTGTTGACAGGGATGGTTTCCCCAGGAATTACCAGGGTTGGGCAAACTGGTATGGATTTGTCAACTATCTGACTTTCAATGTGACTGACAAGCTTTATACCACCAGCCGAGTTGAGTTCTTCACGGATACTGAAGGTGTTCGAACCGGATACACCGGCCTCTACACCACCCTGACCCAGGGCATCACCTACAAGATGTACGATGAGCAACTGTGGGTTCGTCCTGAGTTTCGATATGACAACAACTCGACC
>SYCV01000013.1 GCA_005786805.1 Planctomycetia bacterium
CCAAACCGGCTTTTGAACGGTGAAATGCTCTTCCTTGACGCGTTGTTCATAAACGGGTTTGTAGGTGTTATATTTAACGGGTACTTGGTAAGTTTGCCAAACCGGCTTTTGAACGATGTAATTTTCCTCTCGAACACATTGTTCATACACTGGTTTCATTACCGAGTAGTTTCTTACGACATCAAAGGTTTCCCAAACTGGTTTGCAAACGGTGTAGGAGCTATCCCGATAAGTGGTTTCATAAACCGGTCTGTAGCATACTGATTTGCATTCCTTCATTACCGTTCGGTAAACAGGTTTATAGCAAAGTTGACTTCGTTCCTCGATGGATTCCTTGTAAGTCACTCTATATTGAACTTCTGGAAGACAAAATTGTTCGCGTTCGCAACAAATTGGCGAATAGCGAATCGCACCACAATGTCTGGCTTGGACGGACGCATCAAAACAACATAAAGCTGAGATGGCAAGTAACCAAACATTCCAAGAGGATCTAATCATGACTTAAATCTCAATAAGGTAACTAAAATAGGCAAACCCAGAACACGGGTAGCCACCATGAGTCATGATTAAGTGTGCTTTAAAAATCGAAATAGAAAAATGGAACTTTAGGAAAAATGAAATGTTTTGGAGGCTTGGCAAAGGAATTGTCGTTAATAGTGTCACAAACGGAAATAATTAACTTTTGTTTATCTTTATGATTAGATTAATGGCCCGTATTTTCAGATTTTTCATTTTATTCGGTAATATCAGACTTCCAGCGTTTTGTTTTTTTGTTATGCAACCATCAATAGGGCCTAATTTAGGACGAAAATTTGAACAGAGGTGAATGATGCTGCAAAAATTAAACCGGGGTGAGGAGCTTAACTCCCCCGCGATTAAGTTTAAAACCAAAGATTCTGTCCCCAAGACATTTTTCTCATTGGTCTTTGAGCTTGAACCAAGCAAGATATTGTTGGAATTCTATTCAACAAGGATTGTGGTTGGGAGAAGTTCTGGAGTTGATTTTTGCCTTCCTTCGCTTTGCGTAAGTAGGCGTCATTGTATCCTTGATTGGTCCGAGGATGGTTGGAACTTGCGGGATTTAGACAGTAAAAATGGCACATTTGTCAATGGCTTCCGAATAACTTCCAAAAAGCTCCGGCCGTTTGACGAGATTCAAATTGGAATATTTTCATTGGTGGTTAAAAAAGCTGATCCAGATTTTCAGTTACATAATGCGATTCAAACTTATAAGCGAGCTGGTTAAAAAACTTTTTGGATTTATTATGAAAAGCAAATGCTTTTCAACCTGTTTTTCGTTTTGACGAAATCCTGGTTTAACCAACATCCATTCATTAGACTCTGTGATAAAATTTAATTGAGTTTTTTAATGGAGTAAATGATGTCGATGTTGGACCGTGAAGAATACATTGAACAGCTATATTTTTTTCAAACCCTCAGGGAGCGAATCAAGGCTTCCATCGCAACCCAGGAGGTACTTGAAAAAATTGATCAGGAAATTCTTTCCACCACCAAGTTGCCCATGGCAATTCAGTTTCTTGCGACTGAAATTAAAGATAGCGGACTGCTGAGTACTGGTTTTAAACTGCTTGGCCATTATTTCACCCCATTCCAGGCATTTATCATCAAGTCCACCGAGGATGAAAATAGAAAATTCAGCATTGATACCGGTTTGCATGTTCTGGAAAAAATGGCAAAATACTTGGCGGATACGCCAACCCCATCCGGTTTGTTTGTGTTTCAGTTTGAAATCCTGTCCCGAAATAAACTGGGTTATGATGAGGGGGTGCTGGCCATGGCCGATGACCCTCTTTATCCAACAGTCTGGAGGGATTTCATAATATTTGTCTCAAAGCAAATCGGATTGGTCGAGTTTGCCGAGTTGGTTTACCTTCGGTCTGAATATTATTTAGAATTGGAAAGAAAGCAGGACCCGAATTATGAACCACCGGTCCCGCCACTTTTCCAAACCAAAGAAGGACGGATTGCGAAGGCGAACCTTGGGCGAGATCCTTTCTTTCTTTTTGCGGCACTTCAAAGGCAATTAAATTATCCAGAAGTGCCCCGTAGCATGGAAAAAGAATCACCTAAGGACGAAATGGGTTCGATTAGACAAAGAGTAAACGATCTGGAGATGAGGATTAAACTGGTGGAGGCGGAGGTCAAGGGTAATGTTGACCTCGCTCATTTTGGCAAGCCTGAGATCCTTGCTAATTTACCAAAAGACGATGCTTTTGAAGACTAGACCCTATTAGCTTGCAGGCCTGAATGTTCGAAAACTTCTGAGAACCTCGTAAAGGTCGGCTGTCACAGCAACCTCGTCTTCCATGAAATCCTGGACCCATACGAAATTCTTTCGTTGCGCTGCGGCAATCAATGGTAAGAGGTCTGACAACCGTATGCGAACAGTTGGGGCTTGGATGATGTCTTTGTCAGAGTCTGATAATTCTTTGAAAACTTTTAGGTGTGGTGCCATTTGAATCCTCCTAGATTCTTTTGGTGTCCTGGTCAGCGCCCTTATAACCGTCTTGGATTATTGATTTTTCAAAGGGAAGCTGTTTCCATAATGTCTGGCATACTTTAATCGGCAATATTCTTATTTAACTTTGGTCAATTTTTAAAAGTTCTAGTCATAAATGGTCGTTCAAAGTGTTAATATCCTTATGTTTTTAAATTTTTAGCATGATTTGTCTGCCAAAAATGGATTGGATAAAAAACTAAATACTTCCAAGTGGCGATATGAGCTTTTTATCCTTAGGATGGTTTTAAGTATTTTATTTTTAAAATTTCAGAGTAATCATGATTCAAAAAGTTGTAATTATCGGGTCTGGAGCGTGGGGAATGGCTTTAGCCTTGCATTTGGCAAGGGAGAATAAGTGTGCTGTTTCTTTGTGGAGTTCCAGGGAATCTACCCGGGTAAGGCTTAAATTTAACCGTGGTAATGATTTGCTTCTTTCCGGGGTTGTATTGCCTGCAAAAATTGAAATTGCTGGTTCTTTTTTAGATGCCATATCTGGAGCGGGTTTATTAGTCTCTTGTGTCCCATCCGCTTATCTGAGGGAATCGCTCAGAACAATTGCAGGGCAGTTGCCTGAATTGTTACCTGTTCTTAGCACCACAAAAGGCTTGGAGCGGGAATCTTTTTTGAGACCCAGTCAGACTATTATGGATGTTTTGGGTAAAAGGCCAGTTTCCATATTAAGTGGTCCAAGCCATGCTGAGGAAGTTGCGAAAGGATTGCCAACATCACTTGCCCTTGCCGGTTCTGATCAAAATGTAAACTTGGAAATTCAAAAATTATTTAATTCGGAAACTTTCAGGGTTTACACCAATGATGATGTAATGGGAGTGGAACTTGCTGGAGCATTAAAAAATGTCATAGCAATAGCAGCGGGTATAAATGATGGTTTGGGATATGGTGATAATTCCAAAGCCGCACTTATAACCAGGGGGTTGGTTGAAATGACGAGATATGGTGTGGCATCTGGGGCTGATGCCGCGACTTTCAATGGGTTGGCAGGGTTGGGTGACCTTATTGCAACATGCACCAGTGTGCATTCCAGGAATCGCAAGGTTGGGGAGCGTTTGGGTCGAGGTGAAAAACTAGCGGATTTCCTCCCTTCTATGCCCCAGATTGCTGAAGGGATTTTCACCGCTCCCAGCATCCGCGAGCAGGCGATGCGAAGAAGCATCGATTTACCTATCATAGAGCAGGTTTTTCAAGTATTGCAGAATGGTAAAAACCCCAGACTTGCTGTTCAAGACCTAATGAACAGGGCGCCTCGAAAAGAATAGGAATGACGCATGGAAGTCCAGATTGCATGCAAGGAATGGGCGTCGGTTTGCGCGGCTTTGGCATCGGGTAGGCAATCAATATTGCTACGAAAAGGCGGAATCTCTGAGCCCACCGGCGATTTTCGTGTTCAGTCAAATTGGTTCTGGCTTTACCCCACATTTGTTCATCAAAAACAAAACCCTCTCCGTGAATTTGAATGGTTTGAAAAGGGCGAAGCTTTTAAAGCGCCTTTTGGTAAAGTTTTTTTCTTTCATCTTGCCGAGGTTGTCGAAATCATCAACCTTACTAATCCTGACCTGTTGGAAAAAATTGAACCTTTTCATGTTCTTAACAGGGAATGTGTTTATTCCAGATTTTCATACCGTTCACCCGGATTAACAATCGTATTGGCCAGAATATATAAAATTCAGGAACCGATGGAAATTGATGAGACACCTTTTTACTCGGGATGCAAATCTTGGGTTAACTTGATTGCTCCCCTTAACGCCCATTCTCTTTCTCCCGTGATTCCCAACGATGATTTCCATTCGGAAGTTGTAAAAATCAAAACAATACTTAACTCATAAGGTTTATTCATGGTGAATTGCTCTTATTTTATATTGGCCATTTTGATGGCTCAGCAGAATGAGGGAAAGCCTGATTCTGTGAAATTTCCTGAGAAAGAAGTTAGATCTTTGGTGCGTGAGTCCATGGATTATTGGCGGGTACCCGGTGTTGCGGTTGCGATTGTTCATCAGGGGGATACGGTTTTTGAATCTGGATTTGGTTTGATTGAGATTTCCAAGCAGAAAACAGTCTCCACAGAAACTCTTTTTCCAATCGCATCTTGCTCCAAAGCTTTTACAAGTGCCTTGGCTGCATCCCTTATTTCCCAAAAAAAACTTGATTGGGATGACAAGGTTCGTAAATATTTGCCCTGGTTCAAACTTTCAGATCCATTGGCATCCGAGGATTGCAGGTTGAGGGATTTGTTTTGCCATCGCACTGGGTTAGGGGCTAATGATTTGCTTTGGTATGGAAGTGGCATGTCTCCTGAGGAAAATGTGCGGAGGGCGGGTTTTTTAGTCTTGGATAAACCTTTTCGTTCGACTTACCAGTATCAATCCATCATGTACTCCGCTGGTGGTTTGATATGTGAAAAAGCGGGAAAAGCCAGTTGGGAAAAACTTTTAAAACAGGAGATCCTTGATCCGCTTGGAATGAAAAGCACGATGGTTACACCGCCCGCGGATAACCTTGCGAGGGGCCATTTTATCAACCAAGCTGTTTTGCCTGAGGTTAAAGCGCCATATTCAAGTAATTTTCCCGATCCTGCTGGCAGTGTTTATTCCTCGGCTCATGATCTTGCGAGTTGGTTGAAATTCCAAGTTGACCCTTTCAATCAAAAATTTTCCAAAATGAATTTTGCGCGTGAACTTTTGGAGACACAGAGTCCCCAGGTTGTTAATCCGATTGATGAGACAAATAAATTGCTTCATCCCTTCACAACCCAGATGACATATGGGATGGGTTGGGTTATTCAAGACTATCGCGGCATACGATTGGTTTCACATGCGGGTTCGATTGATGGCTTTCGTACTCACATCGCGATGGTTCCTGACGCGAAATTTGGATTGGTGATTTTGTCCAACCTTGAACAGACAAGGATGAACCTGGGGTTGAGCAATTCGATAATTGACTTGCTTTTCAATTTTCCTAAGGTTCCATGGGATAAAAATTATTCATACATTTTGGCGAATGCCTTTAAGGCGTCCAACATCGCCCATGAAAATCTTTTGGTTGAATTGCTTAGAAAAAATCCCGGTAACCTGAATTTAAATGATGTCCTTGGTGAATATCAAAACCCAGCTTACGGCAAAGCTTTGTTGAAAATGGATGATAAAAAAGTAAGGCTGGTCATAGGTAATCACGCCGTTGGGTTAAGTCCGCTGGGCGGGGCGGTTTTACATGGCAGGGATTTTGTTTTTGATAACCCGATTCTGGTTTTTAACAAGGATTCAGCATCAAAAATTACAGGTTTTAAAATCTCGGGAAGAATTAATGCTGAATTTGCCAGATCCCATGATTGATTTCGAAATTTAATTTACTTATGCTGCTTGGGTTTGTTTTTTTACTGGAAGCGATTTGCCAGATGAGTTCCGGGCTTTAAGCGGTACAAGCTGTAACAAATTCGGGAGCCATAGCACCGAGCAAACCATGCAGGCGCTAACACCCAGGGCAAGAAGAAGGCCCAGGCTCGATAAACCCAGATGGGATGAGATTGAAAGTGAGCCAAATCCCAGCACTGTCGTCAATCCTGCGACAAATATTCCCTTGAAGGTGCTTGTTTTTAATTTATATGCCCTGCTTCTGTCTCTTCCCAGAAAATCATGAATCACATGAACCGCGTTATCAATGCCTACGCCTACCAGTATTGGAAAAGCAATCATATTCGCCGGGTTGAGTTTCTGGCCCATTAGCTTCACAGCACCCAGGGTAATGCAAAGTCCCATCGCAAGTGGTAAAAGTGCAAGGGTTACTAGAATTGGTTTTCTAAAATCCCAGGATAAAATCATCACAATTGCGATACAGGCGTAAATTCCAGCCCACTGGAAACCAGCTTTCATACCCTTGAGCCCTTCCAATGTCGTGAAGGGTTTTCCTGTGGCACGGGCGTCAACTTTTTGGATGCTGCCTACAAACTCCCTGAGATTGTCGTATTCCCATAGGTTTTTCTTTGCGAACACCCGAAGCAACCATTGGTTGTTTTCGCTCAGGTATCGATTGCGAATTGGTGGTGGTATATCTGACACATTGATGAATTCCGGGTGAGATACTTCTTTCAGCCTGTGAAGGTTTTCAATCAGGTCGCCCGTCACAGATTCTTCAAAAATTTTAAGTTCCTTGCTTGTGTCTTCATCGGACTTTGCAAGGCAATTTAAAAAGATGTTTAAATCCCTGTTGATTTCATCAAGATCGATAAGGCTGTTTTTTTGGCTGGTCTTATTTTCCAGGAGTTGCAGTTCTTTTTTTAGTCCAGCTATGTCTGGAGTCGCATGGCCTGGTTTAGCCCCGCGGGTTGGTAATAATCTCAGCCGGTGTTGGATTTCAGCTAATTGGCTTTTATTGATGTTTTGATCCCTTGGTAGCATGCTTGCAATCTCAGCTACCTGGCTTACTTCGGGGAGTGCTTCAAATTTCTTTTTCCATTCGATCGCCTCCTCACGAGTCGCCGTGAAAGTCACAGCATGCCAGGTGGCGGCTGGCATTTTTTCAAGAAGCACCTTTTCCCATTTCACAGAGTCAAGCGACGGAGATTGCAAATGTAAAAGATTGTGATCGTAGGAGATTTTCAAGGCTGGTATCAAAAACAAACAAGTTGTGAACAACCCGCCTGCCACAATGCTTCTTGGACTGTCAAAAAAAATCGCGGTCCAATTTTTCTCAACCTTGGGGAAGGAAAGAATATCGTATTCATTGATTGTCGATGCCTGGATTTCCCGACAGTTGATTCCAAGGAGTGCGGGAAGAATTGTGAAGCAGCTAAGTGCGCAAAATAAAATCCCACTCCCGGCAATCCATCCCATTTCAGATACTGCTTGGAAATCCGCAAGCATCGCTGCGTAGAAAGCAAGCGAGGTAGTGCATGCGGCGGTCAGTATACCCGGGCCAACAGTGATTGCGGTTTTAGCCATTGATTCATCGGCGCGGTTTCCTTTCCTTTTGAATTCATCAAATGCGCTAACCCATAAGACTCCGTAGTCGCCGAGCCCGATCAACATGACTGCAAAAGTCGCTGAAAGTAGATTCAAGTGCCCGATAGTCAATGTGACCCAACCAAGGGCCATAATGGTCCCCACCAGCAGTGTCGTGATTGTAAGCACGGGATACCGCCAAGACCTGTAAACAATTACATAAAGGGCAAGTACGCTCAGGAAAGCAAGCCATGAGGCCTTGGTGCTATCCCGTTGTGAAGCTGCCATTTCGTCTGCTTCCAAAACAGGCAGGCCTGTGAGTCCCAATTGGACTTCGGGGTGAAGATTAGCGACCTCGTTCAATATCGTACGCATTAATTTAACAGCAGGCATGGAACTGACAAATTCTGATTTTTCTTGGGTGATCGGCCTTGCAAGAAGAATGGCAATCGATTTGTCCTCGGAGATCAGATAGTTTGGCTTGGACAACATGGTGCTGTCATGCTGTGTTTGCGGTAGAAGTCCCACCCAGGGGTTTTGGTAGTTTTCCTGAGTGTCCAAATAGGATGTTGCTGACCTGATAATACTTCTGAATTGGGCAAGAAATGCCTTATCAGCCCCGGTGACGGTACCTCGCGCTTCAATTTGTTTGATTCTTGCATGGGCTTCGCATGTGATGCTTTTTGTGGTGAATAAATTCCAAGCGAAGGGGAATTCAAGCAGAGGTGCCATGTTTGCGAGGTGCCCGACAATGGTCGCTATTTCCCTGGGTTCAAGGAAAAGCAGGGATCTGTTTTTAAGGTTTTGTAAATCGACTTTGAAAAAAACGCGGTCAAAACTCTCCGGGTGATTTGCCAGGGTTGAAGCCAGGTGTTCCAAAGCTTCAGTCTTCATTTTTTCATCGCCACCCATCGCGACAACCACCATGTCGTCATCCTGTCCGAATTCTTTCAGGTAATGTTTCCAGTTTTGCTGGGTCCATTTTCGGTTGCTTATCATGTCATCGCGATGCGTTTTGAATTCAAGTTTTTTGTAGGAGTAAATGAGCGCGATGGTGCAAGTCAGGAAACAAATGACAAAAACCAACCATGGTTTTTGAAATGAAAACATTGAAATCGCGTGAATAATCTTGGCGGGAAACGATTTCTTGCCATCCTTGGCTTCGTTCATTTTCTTGATGTCCCTAAGGCTGTATCCTTATGCCGTTCTTTGGCTTAAGAGCGGCGGATTCTAGGAAAGCATCGTTTTATAAACAAGCCTAAAATTAATTTTCCTACCCGCTTGGCAAGCCATATTTCCCATATTATGTAGGATGGAATCTATCAGGATTCTTTTGCTTTCCTAGTTTAACGGGGCAGATATGGATTTGATTCCTTTTTTGATTTTTAAAGCTGAATCAGGACAGGCTGAATTTGCCCAATGGCGTACCGAAGCCGGAGATTCGGCGCTAGCCTTATTTCAGGATCGGGCAAAAGCTGAGGCTTTTTGCAAGATTTCTTCTCTTAGTGAAGTTTGGGTTGTTGTCCAACCCGCCTTGCCCATGCTGCAATCAATATTCAAGGCAATGATTCAAGCTGGGATCCAATATGCTGTATTGGACCCTGATGAAAAAAGTGCGAGAACCGTATACAAACTTGCAGAGGTTGTCGCTGCAGCAGAGAGCTGGTTTTCACAAAACAGCAACAAGTAGCCTAGAACTTCAGGGTTGCATCCTGATTTGTCCAATCTTTTCTTGCTTTTAGAATTGGGTCGATTTCCGCTACTAGGAATTCTTCAACCTGTTCCCTGGCTCTTCCTGAAAATCGGCCTTCAGTCATGACTTTTTGAAAATTAATGTTTGCAAACTCAGGCTCTTTTTGAAGCCGCTCGAGAAGGTCGTTTTTTCTATTTCCAGATTTCAAATCTGCAATTACAGCATGGCTGTGTTTTCGTATCACCTCATGGAGCGTTTGTCTGTCGCCCCCATTTCCCACCGCAGCCATCAATAGGTTCTCTGTGGCCATGAATGGGAGAGTTCGTTCAACTTCAGATTTGATCACTTCCTGGTTCACAACCAGGCCGCGAACAATATTGATAGCTATTCGCAAAATTGAGTCAGCGCATAAAAATGCCTGGGGAATAGTCAGTCTGCGGTTTACGCTGTCATCGAGTGTGCGTTCCAGCCATTGAACAGCGGCTGTTTCCGCAGTATTTCCGGCAAGTTGAATCAGAAAACGGGATAACCCACACATGCGTTCCGAACGCATTGGGTTTCGCTTGTAAGCCATAGCCGAAGAACCGACTTGGTCCGACTCAAATGGCTCGTCAATTTCCTGCCTGTGGGAAAGAAGTCTCATGTCCGTTCCGAATTTCTGTGCACTTTGGGCGATACCAGACAAAGTCTCAAGGATTTGGGAATCAGCTTTTCTTGGGTAGGTCTGGCCTGTCACGGGGAAGACTATATCAAAACCCATCTTTTTTGAAACCAAGATGTCCAGGTCACGGACTTTCTGGTGATCACCTTTGAAAAGTGAAAGAAAACTGGCTTGGGTTCCAGTTGTTCCCTTGGCACCCCGGAATTTCATGTTTTCAATTCGATAAGTTACCTCATGAAAATCCATCAGGAAATCCTGGGCCCAGAGGCAGGCTCTTTTTCCAACTGTGGTTAATTGAGCTGGCTGAAAGTGGGTGAATCCCAAGGTTTCAATCCCAGCGTATTTACGGCTGAACTTTGCGAAGTGATCGAGTAAACCAACCAGAGATTTTTGCAGAAGAATCAAGCCCTGTTTCATCAGGATGAGCTCGGTGTTGTCGGTGACAAAACAACTGGTTGCACCAAGATGAATGATATCCCGAGCAAGTGGACAGCATTCACCATATGCGTGGATATGGGCCATCACATCGTGTCGAAGTTTTTTTTCGTGTTCTTCAACCCTTGCGAAGTCAATGTTGTGAATGTTTTGTTCAAGTTGTTTGATTTGCAATAATGAAATCCGAGGTTTAGTGCCATCTTCGGAAAGGAGATTCAGCTCCATTTGGGTTTGTGCCAGTGCCACCCATAATTTTCTCCATGTCGAGTACCTGTTAAATGGGTTCCAAATGGCAACCATTTCTTTGCCAGCATAGCGTTGGACCAGGGGGTTGTCATGAACTTGAGCTGTTTCCATAAAGTATTCCAAGAAAATTTAATGTTACCGTGAATATTCGTTTAGAGTTATCACCTTTTCTAAATCGCCAAAAACCAACTTTCATCATCAAACTATTGTAAAGAATTGTCTTAAAAATACTTCTTTTTATCAAAAGAGTGTTAGGTTTTATTTTAGTGAGATCATGGAGTAGGGTCAGGAGGACATTTTACGATGAGGCTAGTTTACAAAACATTGATGTTGTTGGTAATTGGATTTGTCAGCCAAAGTATGATTGAAAATCGTGCTTTAGCCCAGACAAACGATGGAAACTTGCAAAGATTTTTCCATTATCCCTATTATTATTTTCCCCACAATTATTGGCCGTCCATGGGGCCGAAATGGCCTGAAAGACCAGGCCAACCATACATGCCCCCGCCTGCATACATGGCTTATCCTGCATTCCGTGAGCCTCATTGGCGTTACGAAAGCCAAAAAGCCCAGAAGTATTACAGTGGTTTTCATTTTTGGCTTGACCAGTTTTAAAAATTTACCCTGATTTTAGAAAGGAAGCACCAATCTTTGATGGTGCTTCTTTTTTGCATTTGTATTTGCAATTTGTAATAATTGCATGGGTTACTACTTTTTGTCAGTTTGCTTTTCTGATTAACAAGAGTTTTCCAATGTCGAAAACAGATCCCGGGGATAATCCCTCAAAGGATAAAAAAAAGATTGTTTCCTCGAACCAAATTGATGTTCAGGTTGTCGCTGAAAAAGTAATTTCGAACATAGAAAAAGTTGTTCTGGGAAAGCGTAAACAGATTTCCCTTGCAATAGCCGCATATCTCGCTGAAGGGCACATATTGTTGGAGGATGTTCCGGGTGTTGCGAAGACAATTCTAGCCAGGGCCTTATCCAGGAGCGTTGGTTGTGTGTTTAAAAGAATTCAGTGCACCCCTGATTTACTTCCCAGTGACATAAATGGTGTTTCCATTTACAATCAAAAAACTTCCGAGTTTGAATTCAGGCCGGGGCCTATTTTCTCCCAAACAGTTCTGGCTGATGAAATCAATCGTGCAACTCCGCGGACTCAGGCTGCATTACTTGAAGCCATGGCTGAACGAAGGGTGACCGCAGATGGCCAGACTTATAATTTAAAGCCTCCATTTCTTGTTATTGCCACCCAGAATCCCGTCGATCATGAGGGCACTTTTCCATTGCCGGAAGCGCAACTGGATCGTTTTTTAATCAAATTAAGCCTGGGATATCCAACAATCGAGGAAGAATCCCTGATGTTGAAAAGATTGCAGCTTGGACATCCTATTGACGATGTTTCACCCGTTGTCACCGCGGTTGATTGGCAGGCATGCCAGGAATTGGTTCGCAAGATTCATCTGGATGACCAAATTCGGACATACATTCTTGAAATTGTCCATGCAACCCGGGATAACGAGAATATTTTACTTGGGGGAAGTCCTAGGGCCTCCCTTGCATTACAAAGGGCCGCCCAATCTGTCGCAGCCATGCAGGGAAGGGCTTTTGTGGTTCCTGATGATGTCAAAAAATTGGCTGCTTCTGTGCTTTCACATCGTGTTATTTTAAAGCCCGAAAGCAGGTTGAGAAAAATCAAGGCGGATGATGTCATCAAGGATGTAATGGAGGATGTCCCTGTTCCCGTATCGTCAGATTATCACACTGAAAAAGATTACTTTTAATGTACTGGCTAATCGGAATTCTTTTAATCGGTATTTCCTCCCAGATTCTGGGTTCGGGCCTTCTTGCTTTTTCGGCATATTTAATGGCGCTAGTATTGGCATTTAGTCGATTTCTAGCCTGGCACTGGGTTAATGGCCTGCGTATTGAAAGAAAAATTCGTTGTGCTATCGCTGAGGTTGGCGATAAGGTGCGGGTCAAAGTATTAGTACGATACATGGGATTGATTCCGGTACCATGGGTAATCATCGAGGACCTTTTACCTGATGATGCCATAAATCCAAGTCACCCTTTTTTGAAATTAAAGGGAAAAAAGATAAAGGTTTTTTCATTGTTTTCAATGCAGACCGAGGAGTTTTCATATTCCCTGGAGTGCATGCATCGCGGGTTTTTTCAAATCGGCCCGGTTTTGGCGGAGACCGGTGATCCTTTTGGTTTTATGAGAAGGTATCGCGTAGCTTGCCAGCCATTTTATTTGCTTGTTCTTCCAAAAATCACCCATTTGCTTGGATATGATCTTACCTCCCGAAGGCCGATTGGTGAAATCCAAATGATTATGAAGATTTTTGAAGATCCCACTCGTATTTCTGGGATTCGGGATTACGAACCAGGAGATCCAATGTCTAGGATTCATTGGAAGGCAAGCGCCAGAACAGGTGTGTTCCAATGCAAGGTTTTTGAGCCATCATGCCTTGCAGGAGCTATGATATTGCTGGATTTTCATGAGGCCAATTTTCCACCCAGAGGTGAACCGTTTCGTTCAGAACTTGCCATTGATGCCGCTGTTTCTTTAGCTCATGCGGTTTGTATTTTAAACCAGCCTTTTGGAATATCCACCAATGCCACGGATGCGGCTTTTAATGTTCGCGAGAATTC
>SYCV01000123.1 GCA_005786805.1 Planctomycetia bacterium
AAGAAAAACATCCCCGCGACAGACTGGCCCTTAAGACCTATTGACGCGCGTAAAAAGTAGGATGATATCGCGATAAAAACGATCGCAAGTGCAATGTATATGCGCCATTTGACAGGAGTCCCGTTGTTTGCAACTGTGGTTTCTGAACTGGATTCAAAGGACATCGTGACAACTCCGTTCCATGAAATATTTTCGGATGCTTGGGCGAATTGAAAAGTCTTTGGCTTTGAAATAAAAGCCTTAAATCAGGTTTATATGTTTTTTTTTATGGTTTCGCATTTCCCGGTTGCCATTGATAGTGAGAAATGTTTTCTACAAAGGCTTACATAGCGATCGTTGCCTCCGACCTCGACCTGCTGGCCATGTTGTTCAACTTTCCCATTGTTTGAGACCCTGACAACCATCGTGGCTTTTCTGCCGCAATGGCAGATGGTCTTAAGTTCATGAAGTGTGTCAGCCCATGCGAGTAGAGCCGCACTGCCTGGGAAAAGTTCTCCTTGGAAATCAGTGCGGATACCATAGCACATCACAGGAATATTTGATTCATCCACCAGCCTGGCAAGTTGCCTTACCTGCTGTTTGGAAAGGAATTGGGCCTCATCGATGAGAATGCAACTTGGTTTTGAGTTTGCGCATTCACTCCAGAAATCGGTCTCAGCGGTGAATCTAAGCGCATCCGCCTGGATACCGATGCGCGATGCGATTTTGCCATCTGCCCTGTTGTCCAAAAGGGCCGTGTAAAGGATGGTTTTCATTCCCCGCTCTGAATAATTGTAAGCTGCCTGAAGGAGCGAGGTGGATTTTCCTGCATTCATGGTGGAGTAATAAAAATATAGTTTTGCCATTCTGAATTAATCCATTTGATTTGCCATGAGGATCTTTTGGAGTCACCTTTTTTAAGTTTCAGGAAGTGTCCGAAATCAAGTACTTAGGATTTTTTGAATCCCATCTGTCATGAGTGCGTCGATATCATCAGCGCAGTTGGCTACACTTACCTCATAGCCACCCTGGGGGTACGCTTCCTTTACGGGAATATACCATGGGCCACCATCCCCATAAGCCGCGGTTGCGACAAACCGAGCAGGCTGAAGTTTCTGGGCCCGCAGTTGGTATTCCAAAAATGATTCGGCAGGAAGGTGCAACAATGAGGTTTTATTGATATGGAGAGCGCTTAAAACCACCGGGGTGCGCGATTGGACCCGGTCCATCCATGCTAGCCTCATGGCGGGTCGTATCCTGTTCGCTGCGATATTTTTTTTGTTCTCAAGAAGCGTGGTCTCGGATTCTTTTGTGAACAAGGGATTGATAGTGCCAAAAAGGTCATGGGTTTTCCATGAGATGCCGTTGATTGGTTCGGGTTTCAGACTTTTTTCAGATGCGATAATTCCCTCATAAATCCTTTGGGTTAATTCGATCCTTGCTTCGGGGGAGCCATTGTTGTATTTGCCTGCCGAAATATTTCCCGAGGCACCAGTGAAATAAATATGGGTGCAGTTGGGATCTTCTTTTTGCCTTTGCTTTCGGGCCAGACCGACAAAATCACTGCTGACATTTCCCTGGCCGTAATGGCTCATCGGGTGGGTTGCGTAATAATGGCAGGCAAGAATTTTTTTGTCACCCTCATAAAATGCGACTGTTTTTAAAAAGGGATCGACCAATCCCTCGGGTAGTGCGATTAACTCCGGGTCCTTGCAGGCACTGCCCCGCATTTTTGTGATTTTTCCATTTGGACCGATTGCGACTCTTCGATTGGATGCGACTTTGTCAACTTTAGCCTCGCCTTGGGCTATCTGAGTCAGAGGCCTGGCCAGGGGCAGTGCCTCCTTGATTGCATTGGCCGCCTTTTCCAAGCAGGAATTAAAAAAGTCCATTTGCACTATGATGAGAGCATCGTTTTGTTTTGAGACCAATTTTTCCGCATCAATGCACACAAACGGGGCGTCATGCTGATGCACGCATTGAACAGCAACGCGGTCCGGGGTGGTTCCTGCTGCCTTTGCCAGAGTAGTTCTCCATGCGACATGGGCACTATTGAGTATCCCTGTCCAGTCAACCGCGCAAACAACCAAGGGTTTCCCAGAACCAAGGATCACATAACCAATCGCTTCCAGCTTGTCAGATACAGATTTTACCGGAGTAATCCATCCACCACATAGTGGATGTCCTTTTGGTGGGGTGACATCGAATCTGAAAGTGGCTATTTTAAATTGTGTCCCCACAGTAGAATCACCATTAAATGCGAGTGATTCTGGAACCAAAGACGAACTTGCGAAAGTTGAGGCGATGGCGGTATTCCTCAGCCATTCTCTGCGTGATGTTTTTGTCTGAACATCCATGGTGGTTACCTTGCTAATATGGGAATATTTTGCCTGATGATTTTTGTGTTAAAAAACAAGGCATTCAAGAACAATTGCTGAATTTGAATGCCTTGGGTTTACCGGATGAATTTCACGGATTTTTTAAGGAAGTTGCTTGATGTGCATATTTCGGAAATGGATTTCCGCTCCCTCAGATTGAAATCCGATTGGTCCGCTTGTCAAAGTGGTTTGGCCCTCACTGACAAGTTTTCCATTCACCTTTACAACTATTTTCCCATCCGCCGAGCATGTGATTTCAGTCTTGCTCCATTGCCCCATTGGTTTGAGAACCGATTTCAATGCGGCTTCATCAAATTTATTGTTTTTGACATCATCCTTTCCAAGTCCCATCATGAATAATTTGCCGTGATCATAATAACGACCCTGGGGTTCAACGCATTTAGGCCAAATTTTTAGCGGTTCCTGTATATGGACCAGACAACCGGAATTGCTTTTTTCGGAACTACCCTCCGGATAGCGCCATTCATAGGTGAGCACATAATTTTTATAAGATTTGTCGGTGTGGAAAAAGCCCTGAGGTTTACCTGTGCAAATTATGGCTTCATCCTTTACCATCCATGTTTTAGCAGGGTCAGAATCTTTGGGAGCTTTCGGATCAAAGAAAAATTTGAAACCATCCATGTTTTTTCCGTTGAATAATGGTGTAAAACCATCTTTCTCAGCGGCTGCGAGCGAACTTACCAGCCCCAACCCCAAGGCAAATGCAATTAAACGCATTGCGATAGATTTTTGAATCATGATGCAAAATTTCCTTTCTTAAAATGGAGGGATTACGAAACAAGGAAGATTGTAACTGTTGAAAAAAATCATGCAAACAAGATTCCAATGGTTTGTTGAAGGCAAAATAGCATTTCCATGATCATTGAGTTTAAACAATGCCTCATCGATTTAGACAAAGTTGCTGTGTAAATCCGTTTTCTGGGAAAACAATAAATTTTGTGGCTTTTGACTGTTTAGGCGTGTCAAAAGTAAATGCATGGTAGTCTTATTAATGAAATGATGAATAACAAGGAATTTATAAACAACTCATACTCGATAGCTGGAGGAATTGTTGTGAATGCTAAAAACAAATCATTGGTTGAAATAATTCTGATTGGTTTTTTTCTCGCTTTCATTCACCAATCGGATGCTGGAGAGCCTATGGCTCCCCGGGGTGTTTTGAAACCTTTCGACAAAAAAAGCCTGGAAAGCTTTTCAACCTGGTTAAAAAATACGGGTTCCCAGGACCCACAAAATGTTTTCAGGCTTGAGCATGGAGTGTTGCGATGCGGTGATGAGGATATGGGATACATAGCAACAAAGGATCTATACAAGGATTATCATCTACAAATCGAATACAAGTGGGGCAGGAAAAACCCCAAGGATAAAAATGTTCGAAATTCAGGAGTTCTTTTGCATGGTTCCGGGCCTGATGGTTCACAAAACGGGTTATGGAAAACTTCGATAGA
>SYCV01000124.1 GCA_005786805.1 Planctomycetia bacterium
GCCCCTGGCCATCAGTCAAACGGCCATCATCAAGCACCTGCAAAAGTATATTGAAGACATCCGGAGGGGCTTTTTCTATCTCATCAAACAGGATAACGCAGTATGGCTTTCTTCTCACCATCTCGGTGAGTTGGCCACCTTCCTCATAGCCGATGTATCCCGGGGGTGCCCCGACAAGCCTGGCCACCGTGTGCTTTTCCTGGTACTCAGACATGTCAATGCGAACCATTGCACGCTCATCATCAAACAAGAATTCAGCAAGCGCCCGGGCAAGCTCTGTCTTCCCGACACCTGTCGGCCCAAGAAAAATAAAACTGCCTACGGGCCTGTTGGGATCTTTTAACCCGCTTCTAGCCCTTAAAACCGCCTCTGAAACCGCTGTGACTGCCTCATCCTGCCCAACCACTCTCCTGTGCAACTCCTCCTGGAGATGCAATAATTTCTGCAATTCACCTTCAAGCAACTTGGAAACTGGGACACCCGTCCACCTGCTCACAACATCCGCGATATCCTCCTCTCCGACCTCCTCCTTGATGAGCTTGCTTTCCCCCTGCTTGGAGGCGAAGGATTCCTCCTCAAGTTTCAGCTTCCTTTCCAACTCATTCAATTTTCCGTACTTGAGTTCGGCGGCCTTGCTCAAGTCATAGTTTCTCTCGGCCTGCTCGGCATCGAGCTTGGTCTGATCTATCTGCTGCCTGAGTGAACGAAGTTTGAGGACAGCCTCCTTCTCAATATCCCACTGCCCCTTGAGCGCGCTTGATTGGGACTTCAAGTCCGCAAGTTCCTTTTCAAGCTTCAAAAGTCGTTCCTTGGATGCGGCATCTTTTTCTTTCCTCAAGGCCTCCCTTTCAATTTCCAACTGCATGGTCCGCCTCATGATCTCATCCAACTCGGAAGGCATGCTGTCTATCTCGGTGCGCAACTTCGCTGCGGCCTCATCGATCAGGTCAATCGCCTTGTCCGGAAGAAATCGATCTGAGATATAACGATTGGAAAGCACAGCCGCTGCCACCAACGAGGCATCCTTGATCCTCACACCGTGATGCAACTCGTACCGTTCTCGAAGTCCCCGCAAAATACTGATGGTATCCTCGACTGTGGGTTGGTCAACGACGACAGGCTGGAACCTGCGCTCAAGGGCGGCATCCTTCTCTATGTTCTGCTTGTACTCGTTCAAGGTGGTCGCGCCTATGCAATGAAGTTCACCACGGGCAAGCATTGGCTTCAAGAGGTTGCCCGCATCCATGGCACCCTCGGCTTTCCCCGCACCAACCACCGTGTGCAATTCATCAATGAATAAAATTATTTCACCCGCGGACTGTTGCACCTCCTTGAGCACAGCCTTGAGTCGCTCCTCGAATTCACCTCGGAATTTTGCACCCGCGATGAGTGCCCCCATGTCGAGTGACACGATTTTCTTGTTTTTCAACCCTTCCGGGACATCACCCCTGACAATGCGCTGGGCAAGCCCCTCGACGATGGCGGTTTTTCCAACACCAGGCTCGCCAATCAAAACGGGATTGTTTTTTGTCCTGCGGGAAAGAACCTGGACAACCCTGCGAATTTCCTCGTCCCTGCCTATTACAGGGTCAAGCTTGTTGGCGGTGGCCATTTTTGTTAGGTCACGCCCATACTTTTCCAATGATTGATAAGTGGCTTCGGGATTTTGATTGGTCACGCGTTGGTTTCCTCTCACTTCTTGAAGTGCCGCCATCAAGCGGTCACGGGTAATTCCAAACTCCTTGAATAATTTGCCCACGGAACCATTGTCCTCCAGCAGCGCCAGAAGAATGTGCTCGATGGAGATGAAATCGTCCTTGAATTTTTTGGCTTCCTCCTCGGAAAGGTTGAGAATATTGTTAAGCTTGGATGTAAGGTAGACATTCCCATCCTGGTTCGCCCCAGAAACCTTTGGAAGACGATCAATTTCCTGCTCACAGCGTTTTTGCAATGCTTCGACATTGACATTTGCCTTGCGCAAAATGGAAAGTGCAAGTCCGGGTTCCTGTGAAAGCAACGCAAAAAGCAAATGTTCCAAGTCAATCTGGGGCTGGCCTTTAGACTGGGCAATCTTGGAAGCATGATGCAACGCTTCCCGGGCTTTCTCGGTGTATTGATCAATGTTCATTGCAACACCCCCCAATTTCAATCGTTACCCTAACTTTCATTATTGGCGAAACAAGATAAGAATGTACACAAATACAATGCCAACCATGATATTTTTCGATCATCCATAAACCTATTTTCGGCATGGGTTTATGACAACACCTTTTTCCAGTATCAAAAAGCCCATGTTACTATTGGCAGTAATGGGTTTGTTTTTGTCAAAATCGCCCAACCGGACACTCAAAGTGGGCTTGAATGATTTGGAATAAAGTTTATGGCACCACTCAATGCGTTAGGAGCGAATCAATCGATATCCTTTTATTTTAGTGGAATGGTCTTATGAATCGATCAACATTGATTTTAGGATTCACAGTTTTTTGCACTGTTATTGGATGCGACGCATCACCATTTAGAAAATATTCCGTCAGGACAGATGAGCATTTTGAAAAGGCAAAAAAAGACATCCACGAAGCCGCAAACTCAACCGCCGAGGCTCTAAGCTCGGTTCGGGTGGATTATGCGAATGAGTGCCAGGCAAAACTAAACGCATTGGATAAACAATACGCTGAAATAAGAGACCAAGGAAAAAACGCATCCGGTGAGGCGAAAGCGGAACTTTATAAACGCCTTCAAACCTTGCAGGAACGAAGAGACGGCATACGAGAAAGACTCGAGGATTATCGTAAAGCCAATGACAAAGCCGCGGAAAACCTGCGTACCGGCTTGGAAGCAGCCCTTGCAGATTATCAAAACGCCTTGTTGGTCAAATAATTCACTCAATTCAATTTGAATTGAATGATCATAACCAAAAATAATTTTCAATGATTCGAAAGCGCCTTCTTTAATCGATCCAATCCTTCCCGGATCGTAATCATTGGCACATAGCCCAAGTCATTCCTCGCATTTGAGATATCAAACCAATGCGAGGTTGATAATTCCTTCGCAAGGAACCTGGTCATGGGCGGCTCCGCATGTTTTCGTGAGATTGTGTAAATTATTTCAAACAACCAACCCATGAAATAAGCGAGGGAAACCGAAACGGTTTTGTTGACAACATTTCCTTTGCCGGCCAAAATGATCTCATTGACCAAATCCCAAAGCTTCCAAGGTTCACCATTTGAAATGAAATAGGCCTTGCCCGAACAAGGTGAATTAAAGTTCAGGCGATCCAGCGCAAGGATATGAGCGCTGGCGGCATTATCAATATAAACCGAGTCAACCAAGACATCACGGCTGCCGATTTTTCTAAGCTTTCCCGCCTTTGCCCGGGCGAGGATTCTTGGCACCAGGTGGTTGTCACCTGGGCCCCAGATCAAGTGTGGCCTTAATGAAACCGTCGCGAGATTTTCATCATTCGCATTCAAAACCATTTGCTCGGCAATCGCCTTGGTCTTCGGGTATGCGGTTAGATACCGTTTTGGATAGGGTGCGGATTCATTTACACCTTCCATATCTCCACCGCTAAAAACAACACTGGGGGAACTTGTGTAAACCAGCTTGGTTATCCGCAGTTCCCTGCAAACTTCAATGATGTTTTGAGTCCCCAGCACATTGGCCTGGTAATAGGAACTGTAATCGCCCCAGATACCCGCCTTTGCGGCGGTATGAATGATGGCATCACAACCCTGGGCGGCCGAATAAATCTTTCCCTTATCAACCAAGTCACCCCTAAATTGACTGATGCCCATGGTTTCTAATCCCGGATAAGCCTGACGGGAAATACTTTGAACCTGGTCGCCGCGTTTCACAAGCATAGAGCAAATGGCAGATCCCAAAAAACCTCCACCGCCAGTCACCAGTATTCTCATGAGAGCCTCCTTGAGGCCCAAAGGGCTAGTTCTTCCCTTTTGATCTTGGAATTATGCCTTACATCAACGGGGAAAGAAGGATGCACAAGAAATTCATGGATGTCCTTGGTTTCAGGATAAAGCAATGCCCTGGTTGCGAGATTTTGCAATAACTCATGATCATCGATCATGGCTTTTTCTTTTTCAACACAGACAACGGGTGCCTGATGGCCAGGCTTTCCAACTCCGACAAGCGCGCTCCTGAAAACCCCGGGGACTGAATCAAAAATCCCCTCGATGGGAACGGTGTGAAAAAGCTGATCAACCGATTCAACACGCTGGGATTTACGGCCGCAAAACCAAAGTCGTCCCATGGTGTCAAAATACCCAAGGTCTCCCATGCGATGAAGGGTGGCACCATTCACATCTAAAATTTTTGCAAGGGAAGTTTGTTCAGGGCGGTTGAAATAGTTCTTGGTGACAACCGGGCCTCGCAC
>SYCV01000014.1 GCA_005786805.1 Planctomycetia bacterium
GGCTGAAACCATGCCAGCGTGGGTCCTCGTTGAAGGCGCCGGGAAGATTCACATCATAATAAACACCAAGCAGGTCGTAGATGGTATGGCCATACTCTTCACGGCTTAGGCGATAATGCGAAACCGGGCCTCGCTTTGCCATTCGCGCCGCTTCGCCCTCCTTTATTTTGGCGGAAAGCCATTCGACCGCATTGCCCAATTCGACCAAGGTGGGTTGTGGTTCCTTTTTTGGGGGCATCTCGCCCGCATTCATTCGGAACAAAACCTCTGCCCAGCGCTGGGCAACCGAAATATCTGAAAAGTCCCTCGAAAGGTTATCCAGCCTGAATGAGCCTTTCTGCGTGTTCGAGTCATGGCATCGCAAGCAATGAAGCTTGAAAAAAGCAAGCGGCTCCTCGGCAGCGGATGCCATCGGATTAATGAAAACTAAGAGCAAAACTACTTTCAGGAATGATTTCAAGAATATACCCCAGCATTATGGAGGAAATCAGGGAGCGGGTTGGCAATAAAAACTCAATTAAAAACATCTGTATGAGATCATAATCCCTGTAACAAGTAATTATAAGATTGGTAGAAAGGGCTTACAATGAGTTTTCCCAAGATTGCTGGACCCTCAAGGGTGCCTATTTACCCAACATTTCATCTTTAATCCAAATCAAAATTTCCGCCAAAGGTGCTGATAATTTGTGCCGATAATAAGGATGAAGAAAATTATGCCCAGATTTTATTTTGAATTTACCGGGAGTCAGCCTTGAGCCAGCAATCAAAATCCAGTTCCTATAAGACATCCTACAACGACATTCCCTACGATAGTTACCCGTTTCAACAATCGCACCCTGATAGGTTGGCTGCAGTTGCGCGGTTGTTTGGCCTTGAAACCCCCGATGTGGAAACCTGCAGGGTTTTGGAAATCGGCTGTGCCTCAGGGAACAACCTGATTCCGATGGCGGAATACCTTCCCAAGGCAAGTTTCCTGGGTATCGATTTATCTGAAAAACAAATAGCTGAGGGAAACAAGCTTCTGGGATTCCTGGAACTCCCTAATATCGAGCTTCGATGCCAGGATATCCTTGAATTCGACGAGGATACAAAATTTGATTTCATCATCGTGCATGGGATTTATTCCTGGGTACCCGCGCAGGTGCAGGAAAAGATCCTTGCGATTTCAAAAAAGAATCTTACTCCCGATGGGGTTGCATACATCAGCTATAATGTGCTTCCGGGCTGGCACATGCGGGGCATGATCCGCGACATGATGCTTTATCACTCCGGGAAGTTTCCCGACAATACCTCTAAAATCCACCAGGCGAAAGTGCTGTTGGAGTTTCTTTCAAAATCCGTGCAGGGGGATAAAAATCCCTATGGGATTTTCCTGCAATCCGAGTTGGAACTTCTTAGGAAACAAAGCGATGGTTATTTCTACCATGAGTTTTTGGAGGAAAACAATTTCCCGGTATACTTCCATGAATTCAATTCCCGAGCCAACCGTAATGGCTTGAAATACCTTGGTGATTCCGATGTCCGAACGATGTCAACACGCGACCTGACCCCGGAGACGAAGGAAATTCTCGCAAAGACGCCAAGCATGATCGAAACCGAGCAATACATGGATTTTTTACGCAACCGGATGTTTCGCACCTCGCTTCTCGTGCATGATCACAAAACACCAAATTACACAGTGAATCCGTCTGGCATCACGAGGTTTCATATCACATCAACCCTGGTCCCCGCGGAACAAAACATGGATCTAAGGGCGACCAATCCGGCAAAGTTTTTGTGTCACGATGGCACCACCATGGAAACATCAGAACCATTGGTGAAGGCAGCCTTGGTCGGGCTTTATGAATCCAGTCCAAGATCAATGACCATCTCAGAAATCCTTAATAATGCATGCGCCCGGCTGGGTAAATCATTGCCTACCGGCCAGAATGAAATGAATGGCATTATTGCCCAATTGGGCCAGATATTAATCACAGCGTACACCTCACTACCCGTTGGGTCACTGGAACTTAACACCAGGGCGGTCGGGCAGGCAGTCACCTTGGTCTCATCCAAACCCATGGCTTACAAGCTGGCTCAGGTCCAGGCAAGCATGACAGGCACGGTGACCAACCAACGGCACCAGATGATCCGTGTGGGGGATTTTGAAAAATACCTCTTCACCATGCTGGATGGCAAAACTGAATTATCAGCCATAGTCAGCAAGTTCAAGGAGTTGGTTGACAACAACAAGATTTCAATCAAGGAAGAAGGCTTGAGTGTGGACCCTTCAAGGATGAAGGACATACTGGAAGACCAGATCAACAGGACATTGAAAATTTTCGCCCGGAACGGAATGCTGACGGCTTAAAGCTATTCAAGTTCCACAGTCCAATAGGCGTTATCAAGGAAAGTTCGCCAGGATTGGTACTTGGAATTGTTCAGCTTCAGGCTGAGTGATGGGCTACGCTTGGGTTTTTCGGGTTTCCTGATCAGGTTCATGTTCGCCTGCTTGGGGGTTCTCCCACCCTTGCGAACATTGCAAGAAACACAGGCACAAACGATATTTTCCCATGAGTTGGTCCCGCCCTGGCTTCTGGGAAGGATATGGTCGAGGCTTAGCTCGGGCATGGGAAACTTTTTGCCACAGTACTGGCATATGTTGTTGTCGCGGGCAAATATATTCTTCCTGTTGAACTTTACAGACTGCTTGGGGAACTTGTCGTAATCAGTCAGGCGGATGACCCTGGGTACCTGGATCTCGCAGGAAACCGTGCGAACCCAGTCATCATCCTCCTTGCGGAAGAATTTAGCCCGGTACTCACTTACTTCGAGCCAACTGGAAAAATCATAGGTGGAATACTGGCCATCCTCGGTGCTAACAACCTCGGCAAGTTCCTTGACAAGCAGGATGAAAGCCCTTCGCACATTGATGATCTGGACAGCCATGAACATCTTGTTCAAGACAAGCACACTGGAGTCAAGGGGACATGCCAACGAGGAACCCATAAAATTTCCTCAATTAGGATTACAAAGTCAAATCATCCAGCAAACAAACCAAAGCCTTGTGTTTCATACCATACAAGTGACATAATAGCAGTACGATGCAGGTATAATCAAGCCTCTGATGTTGTTGATTTCATCAATTTGACCAAATATTCATAGATTGAGAACATGAGTGAAAAAGAAAAAATTGACATGTCGGACCAGCGTTCCGAGGAGGAGAAACTCGCGAACGGTCTGGTTTCCCGCGGACTGCTCACAAACGAGGAAATAAAAAAACTCCCTCCCGATGGCACGCTCGGTGCGGAAGGTTACATCAGGAAACTGATGCAGGCGGGCCTTCTGACCAAGGGGCAGGCGGAACGCTCGCTTGCAGACCTGACGATCCTCATGGGCCAGCAGATTCCAGGTTATGTGCTTTTGGAAAAACTCGGGCAGGGCGCGATGGGGGTAGTGTACAAGGCGTTGCAAACCAGGCTCAACCGCCAGGTGGCGATCAAGTTCCTAAAGGGCAAAAAGAACAACAACGCCGAGTTCTTCGCGCAGTTGGAGCGCGAGGCCAGGCTTGCTGCCAAACTCAGCCACAACAACATCGTGCAGGCGATAGACATCGGAACCGCAGGCAAGTTCCATTATTTTGTGATGGAGCTGATCGATGGCAAGACCATCCAGGATGAGATGAAGGCGGGGAAGAAACGGTATGAGGAAAAAGAAGCTGTTGAAATCATCCTTCAGATCGCGCAAGCCCTTGATCATGCGAGCAAGCGTGGGTTGGTGCACCGCGATATCAAGCCCGCCAACATCGTGATGACATCCGAGGGTATCGCAAAACTCGCCGACCTGGGCATGGCAAGGGAAAACGAGGATGATGCGACCAACACCCGTGAAAAGGGAATGATCATAGGAACCCCGAACTACATCGCACCCGAGCAGGTTAGGGGCCAGGCCGACATTGATGTGAGGGCGGATATCTATTCCCTTGGTGGGACCCTTTACCACATGGTCACCGGGCAACCTCCATTTATCGCAAACACAGTTATGGAAGTGCTGAAAATGCACGAAAAAACCGAACTCGTGCCACCAGACCACATCAATCAAACCCTTAGCGCGGGCCTTGGCGAGGTAGTCGAAATGATGATGGCCAAGGACCGGGACTTGCGCTATCGTTCGCCCGAGGGACTAATAACAGACCTTGAATGCCTGCTTAACGACATGCCACCCAGGCTGGCCAGGCAAAAAATAAGCTCCTCGCTTTCCGCACTCTCGGAGGGTGAGACAGAATACGATCATACCCATGAACCGGAACTACCCCAGTGGGTGATGATAACGATCGCGGTAATGGGTACCCTGCTGTTCATCAGCCTGCTGGTGATCATCATCCTGGTGATGGGCAGAAAAGGCTAGTTCACTCCGGGGTGAGAAAAACCGCTCCCAGCGGGGGAAGGGTAAGCTCCATCGAGTAAGGCCGGTTATGCCAGGACATTTCCTGGGTTTGCTTGCGGCCCTGGTTTCCCTTGCCGCCACCGCCATAATAAGGAGAATCCGAGTTGAGGATTTCAAGCCAGGACTCCCCAAAAGGAACCCCGATCCTGTAACCATCCCTCACAACAGGGGTGAAATTAAAGACGGCAAGCACGGGCCTGGTGCCTTCCTGGTCCCAGCGTAAAAAGGAATAGATGCTGCTTTCGTGGTCGGAGCAATCAACCCATTCAAGGCCCGAGGGTTCACAATCCTTTTCATGAAGCCCGGGTTGGTTTTTATACACCCGGTTCAGGTCTGCGACAAACTTTTCAATCCCCTGGTGCTGTGGGAATTGCAGGAGGTTCCAGTCGAGGCTGGAGTCGTGGTTCCATTCAGACCAGGTGGCGAGTTCACCCCCCATGAACAACAATTTTTTACCGGGCTGCGCGAACTGCCATGCCAGTAATAATCGCAGGTTGGCCAACCTCTGCCAAAGATCGCCGGGCATCTTGTTAAGGAGCGAGCCCTTGCCATGCACCACCTCGTCGTGGGAGAGGGGAAGAACGAAGTTTTCCTGGTCGCAGTAAAGCATTCGGAAACTTAGTTCGTTCTGGTGCCATTTGCGGAAAATCGGCTCTCGGGACACATAGCGCAGGGAATCATGCATCCAACCCATGTCCCATTTGTAGCCAAAGCCCAAACCACCGGAATGGGTGGGCCGGGAAACCATGGGCCAGGATGTCGACTCCTCGGCAAAAGTCTGGACATCGGGAAAGCGGGCGTAAACTTCCTCGTTGAATTTTCTGAGAAAGCCGGTGGCCTCGATGTTTTCGTTCCCACCATAACGGTTGGGGATCCATTCACCATCATTCCTGCTATAATTGAGATATATCATGGAGGCAACAGCATCGACGCGAATTCCATCAATATGATAACGGTCCAGCCAGAAGCATGCGCTTGATAGCAGGAACGACCGGAC
>SYCV01000125.1 GCA_005786805.1 Planctomycetia bacterium
GAAGCTAAAGGTAAGGAAGGCGAAGCTAAAGGTAAGGAAGGTGAAGCTAAAGGTAAGGAAGGCGAAGCTAAAGGTAAGGAAGGTGAAGCTAAAGGTAAGGATGGTATGGGCAAGGAAGGCATGGGAAAAGAAGGTGAGGGTAAAGGTAAGGAAGGTGAAGCCAAAGGCAAGGATGGTATGGGCAAAGGCGGTATGGGAAAAGAAGGTGAGGGTAAAGGTAAGGAAGGTGAAGCCAAAGGCAAGGAAGGCATGGGCAAGGAAGGAATGGGAAAAGAAGGCGAAGCCAAGGGCAAGGATGGTGGAGACAAATCTGCAGGAAAGCCTGGTGGTGGCGACAAACCCGGTCCGGGTGGAACCGATGATCGTAATCCTAATGATGCGCCGGGCTTGGCAAATCCTAATGCCAAGACGGAACCTGAAGCCGCGAATGAAGAAAATAAGCGAAAAGCGGTTCAAATTCAGTTGGAAAATTACAAGAAGAGAATTAGTCCCGATGTTTTAAAAGATGCAAAAATGTCTCCGGAAGATTTGCAAAGATTTTTAGATGAGAAGAAGCGTAGGATCGAAGCGGAATTAGGATTGAAAGAAAAAGATGCCCCCGCACAGTCAACCGGAAAAGGCCCAAGTCTTGGAGGTAAAAGGTATGAAACTGGCGGTGGTGAAAAAGTTGATTCCAAGGCATCAAGTTCAGGGAAACCGCCCGCACCCTATCGTGATGCGTACAAGGAGTTCACCAAGAAATTGGCCACACCTGAATAATCCGGATTCCAATTAATATATTTATTCGGGAATATGGTGCAAAACATGGAAAAGCAGCGTGTTTTGCACTATTCTTGAAGTATGGCTTTTCCTCCACGATATCTGGTCAGCTTTCATCCAAAGCATACTCCCCATGTCTTTACCGACATTTTGGTTGTTGGGGGTGGTATTGCCGGCCTAAGGGCAGCTTTATCAGTCCCAGATGATCTCCGAGTTCTGGTTGTCACCAAGGATAAAATCACACAAAGCAATTCTAGTTATGCCCAGGGGGGCATTGCTGGTGTGCTTTCCCCCGAGGATCGTTTTGAAAACCATGTGGAGGACACAATAGTCGCGGGTGCTGGACTTTGCGACCGATCGATAGTTGAAATGGTAATTCGCGAGGCGCCCGTTCAAATTAATGATCTTGTCAGAATGGGGACTAAATTTGACCAGGACCAAGGTAATATCGCATTGGGCAAGGAAGGAGGGCATAGTCATCATCGTATTGTTCATGCGCTTGGTGATGCAACCGGGCATGAGGTGATGCGGGCGATAATTGACCAGGCAAGGGCGTCCAAGAATGTTGAAATTTGGGAGAAGACCTTCACGCTTGATCTTATCACCCATGAAGGGCGTTGTGTTGGTGCGTTGGTCCATAGGCATCGAAGGGGCAAACTATTGGTTTGGGCCAAACAAATAATTGTCGCGAGTGGCGGGGTGGGAATGGTTTATCGTGAAACGACGAATCCCCCTGTTGCAACCGGTGATGGCATGGCTGCGGCTTACAGGGCGGGTGCGAAATTGCGGGACATGGAGTTCATGCAGTTTCATCCCACGGTTTTATATGTCGCGGGGTCAAGTAGGTTTCTTATCAGTGAGGCCGTTCGTGGCGAGGGAGCGTATCTTCTTGACAAGAATGGGCATCGATTCATGCCGGATGAGGATTCGAGGGCTGAATTAGCCCCGAGGGATGTCGTCGCCCAGGCGATAGTTCGCACGATGGAAAAAACCCAGCATCCAAATGTTTATCTTGATCTTTCCCATATCGATCCTGAAAAAGTCATGCTTCGGTTCCCGGGTATCGCCAAGGTCTGCATGAATTTCGGACTTGATATAAGGACCGATAGAATTCCTGTCAGGCCTGGGGCTCATTACATGATTGGTGGGATTGAGATTGATGCCTTGGGCCGCACCAATATCCCCGGGCTTTGGGGTGCGGGTGAAGTTACCTCGAGTGGATTGCATGGCGCCAATAGACTGGCGTCGAATAGTCTTTTGGAAGGGTTGGTTTATGGCAAGTTATGCGCTGAAGGAGCAGTTGCAGAGGCGAGGAAGATGTCGGATAAGTTTGAGGTTCCCTTGATAAAATTAAATTTCAAGCCCGACAATGAAGGTGAGTTGGATGTGAGAGATATCACAAATTCGTTGAGAAGCCTTATGGTCCGCCACATGGGAATAGTTCGAAATGAAGAAGGGTTGGCTGAAGCGGAACAAACGGTGAGTTTTTGGTGCAGATACGCGTTGCGCAGGGAATTTCAGAACAGGGAAGGGTGGGAGTTGGCGAATTTATTAACAGTTGCCCGGCTGATGATTTTTTCCGCCCGGCAAAGAAAAGAATCAAGGGGAACTCATTTCAGGCTTGATTTTACCCAAAAAGATGATGCCAACTGGCTCAGACACATGGTTTGCCCCACCACTTTTGCTGAATCCAAGATTCCTCAGGGTTAGGTTATGCAGGCGGATGATCCCTGTTAAGGGTAAAGTTGCTGCTCCTGTAGTGGACAGAGTTATAGTTGCTTGGTTTAATGTCTTATTGTGAATTTCACGGAATTTGTTCCCGAGTTTGATTTTTCTTAAGTGGGATGGGTTACGATGACGCGTGTTTTTATCTACGACACGACTTTGCGCGATGGCAGTCAAGGTGAGGGGGTGAATTTTTCCCTGCAGGATAAGCTGCATATCACCAAAAAACTTGACGAATTATGCGTGGATTTTATCGAGGGTGGTTACCCGCTTTCAAATCCAAAGGATTTTGAATATTTCAGGGAGGTGCGCAAGCTTGACCTCAAGCATGCGAGGGTTTCTGCCTTTGGCATGACCCGCAAAAAGGGCGTTCTGCCCGAAAATGACACCTGCATAAAAGCATTGTTGCAGGCGGAAACCTCGCTTATCACCATCGTTGGAAAAACCTGGGACCTTCATGTCACGGAGATTCTTGGGGCGACACTTGAAGAAAACATAGCCATGATCTCTGACTCCATTGGTTATTGCAGGAAACAGGGGCGGGAGGTGTTTTATGATGCCGAGCATTTTTTTGATGGTTATAAAAACAACCCTGAATATGCCCTTAAGACATTGTTGGCCGCTGAGGCTGCCGGAGCGACTGTTCTGATACTTTGTGACACAAATGGTGGAACTTTGCCTGATGAGATAGCCTCCGGGGTCGCCACGGTACGCGCCGCATTGAAGCCCGGGACCCAGGTGGGGATTCATTGTCACAACGATTGTGAGCTTGGTGTGGCAAACACCCTTGCCGCGGTTGCCAAAGGAGCATCCCAGGTGCAGGGAACCATTAATGGAATCGGGGAAAGATGTGGTAATGCCGACCTGATCAGCGTCGTGGGAAACCTGGCACTCAAGCAAAATTACAAGGTCCTATCCGAGGGCGGTTTGAAACACCTTACGGAGTTATCGCGGTATGTGTATGAGACCGCGAACATGAATTTCAGGAATGGGCAGCCCTTTGTTGGGGCAAGTGCCTTTGCACACAAGGGAGGAATGCACACTCACGCGGTAGCCAAGGTTTCCCGGAGTTATGAGCATATAGATCCGTTGGTGGTCGGGAATCAAAGAAGAATATTGGTCAGTGAACTTTCAGGGGTCGCAACCATACTTAGTAAAACCTCAAAGTTTGATTTCACCGGTGATCGAGCCTTGATGACAAAGATTCTCAACCAGGTCCAGGACCTTGAGAATGCTGGTTATGAATTTGAAGCGGCGGAGGCTTCATTTGAAATACTGGTACGAAAGGCCGCGGGCATGTATGAGCCGATGTTCGAAAGACTTTCTTATCGTGTCAATATCGAGATGATGAGGGAAGGAATTCCCGTGACCGAGGCCACGGTTAAAATTCGCCATGGTGATTCTGAGGCGCACACAGTAAGTGAGGGGGATGGCCCTGTCAATGCGCTTGATGGTGCGTTGAGGAAAGCCCTTCTGCCATTGTTTCCCAATCTTTCGGATCTTCACCTTGCTGATTACAAGGTTCGCGTGGTGAACGCCCGGGCAGGCACCGCGGCAAAAGTCCGGGTTATCATTGAATCCCAGGACAAGCGTGATGTGTGGTCCACCGTGGGCGTCAGTGAGAATATCGTGGAAGCCTCCTGGTTGGCATTGGTCGACAGTATTGAGTACAAGTTGATCAAGGATCGTGAACATGCCGAGGGAAGATAGGTTCATTTTTCACCCCGCTTTTTTGAGTGTCATTGAGAAATAAGGGATTTTTAAATGTCGAGCGAATTGCCCAAGCAATACGACCCCCAGCAGGCAAAGCAGGATTGCCTGACTTATTGGGAGGAAAATAAGTTTTTTCATGCGAACCCTGATGCCCCCGGCAAGCCTTTTTGCATTGTCATTCCTCCCCCGAATGTGACCGGCGCACTTCATCTGGGGCATGCACTTAACTGTACCCTTCAGGATATTCTGGTCCGATGGCGCAGAATGCAGGGTTTCAATGTGCTTTGGATGCCCGGCACTGACCATGCTGGCATTGCGACTCAGGCCGTGGTTGAGCGTAGGGTCAAGGAAGAGGATGGAAATACCAGGCATGAACTTGGCCGTGAAAAACTTGTTGATCGAATCTGGGCGTGGAAAGACCAATACGAAAAACGCATCCTCGGCCAGTTGCGCGAGATCGGCGCGAGTTGTGATTGGGAGCGAACCCGTTTCACTCTTGACCCTGTTTGTGCCAGTGCGGTCCGGGCCACCTTTTTCCAAATGTTCAAGCAGAACTTCATTTACAGGGGCAAAAGGTTGGTCAACTGGGATACCCACCTGCAAACCTCGGTCGCTGATGATGAAACCTTCACGGAAACTGTCAAAGGTGGATTCTGGACTTTCCGTTACCCTGTCTCAGGGACCGACGAGTTTATTCGGTTTTCAACAACCCGACCCGAGACCATGCTGGGTGATGTGGCTGTCGCTGTGCATCCCTCGGATGAGCGCTACACTCATCTTGTGGGCAAAAAAGTGTTGATCCCGCTTGCAGGGCGGGAAATACCGATCATAGCGGATGGTATTCTTGTCAAGAAGGAATTTGGAACAGGTGCCGTGAAGGTCACAACAGCCCACGATCGTAATGATTACGCCTGTGGACTCCGTCATAATCTGCCGATGATCAACATTCTTGCCAGTGATGGAACCATCAGGGATGGTTTTGGAGTTTATTCGGGGTTGGATCGCTACGAGGCGAGAAAGCGTGTCACCGAGGACATGGAAAAACTTGGGTTCTTCGAGGGCAGGGAGGATCGCGATATCGAGTTGGCTCATAGTGACCGCAGCAAAACCCCCATAGAACCATTTCTATCTGACCAATGGTTTGTGAAGATGGATCACCTGGCCCAGATAGCAATTGACGCGGTAAAGGATGAGAAAGTTCGTTTCACCCCTGAACGGTACGCCGGCACCTACCTTGATTGGCTTGGTGAAAAACGGGATTGGTGCATCAGCAGGCAGCTTTGGTGGGGGCATCGAATCCCGATTTGGTACGCGAAGTGCGATGAGGCCGACTTGAAAAAGGCCTTTGGCAATCGTGATGATGTCTGCTGGATTTGGGATCAGGAAAACAGCCAGTGGCTTGTTTGCTCCTTGACCGATATTCCAGAGGATGCCCTGGGTGGCAATCTTAAAATCGTGCAGGATGGGGATGTCCTTGATACCTGGTTCAGTTCCGCGCTATGGCCTCATTCAACATTGGGTTGGCCTGAAAAAACCAAGGAGTTGGCAAAGTATTACCCCACCAGTGTCCTGGTCACAAGCAGGGATATCATCACCCTTTGGGTTGCCCGCATGGTGATGACCGGGTTATTCAATACCGGTTCCATTCCCTTTCACAAGGTTTACATTCATCCGAAGATCCTTGACGGCTTCGGTGAGACGATGAGCAAAAGCAAGGGAAATGGGATTGATCCCCTTGATATCATCTCTCGTTATGGTGCGGATGCCTTGAGGTACCAGATGGCGCACCTGGCTACCGAGACCCAGGATAGCAGGATGCCGGTTGGAAACATCTGCCCGCATTGCGAGACCTTGGTGACGGTGAAGCAGGAACACATGTACATGCGGACCAAAAAAATCACCTGCCCAAGTTGCAAGAAAACATTCAGGCCGGGTGGGCCATGGCCTGCTCCAGATCCTGAGTTGCCCACTGCCACCCAGGGATCCGAGCGCTTTGAACAAGGCCGAAACTTCGCGACCAAGCTTTGGAATGCCGCCCGCTTTTTGTTCATGAATCTTGAGGGTTATCAACCTGCCCCTGTTGTGATTACATCGCTTCCACTTGAAGACCAATGGTTGTTAAGCAGGTTGCAGCGAACCACTGAGGAATTGACCAGTCATCTTGAATCATTTCGTTTCAGTGAATCGATTCGAACCTTGTACGAATTCATTTGGACGGAGTTTTGTGATTGGTATGTCGAGATGAGCAAGGGCAGACTAAGGGATGAATCCAAGCCTGTTGCCCAAAGGGTTCTGGCGGGGGTATTGGATGCCATCTTGAGGTTGATACATCCTTTCATGCCTTTCCTTGCGGAAACAATCTGGAAAGCCTTGGGCGATGTCGCGCCATCCAGGGGTTTGCTTGTTCCGGTGAAAGCTGAGAAAAGTGTTGTGATTGCCTCATGGCCTGATTATTCCAAAGATTGGTATCAACCCGAAATTGAAAATCGAATCGCCCGTATGCAGGAACTGGTTCGGGCTATCAGGGATGTCAGGAATCGATACCTTCTTGATGCGAAAAAATTTCTTGATATCAAGGTGCGATGTTCCGATGCCATCGCCATCGACCTTAAATCATTAAAACCTTTTCTAGCTCACTTGGGTGGGGTGGGTGAACTGGAGTGCGGTCCCAAGGTTATGCGCCCCGCACAATCCGCCTCCCATGTGCACCCTGATTTTGAAGCTTATGTTTGTTTATCTGGTTTGATCGATGTGAATGCGGAGATTGTAAGGCTGGAAAAAATGATGGCGGAGAAGCAAAAGCAGATCCAGTCCATCGAGGCGAAACTTTCCAATGAAAGTTTTGTCCAACGGGCCCCTGCCGATGTGGTTGCCCAGCAGCGTGATACCCAGGCTGATTTGGTATCTCAAGTTAAGTTGCTTGCTGAGAATATCGTTTCCCTGAAGCAGGGAGGGTAAGAATACCCATTAAACCAAGGTGGTTTTGTGCTTGCCCTTGCATTGTTAAAAGTTGATAATCAAGATTCGTAAGGTGAACACCACAATGCAATTAATTGCCTTCCTTATAGCACTGAATGTTAACGCGACTCCTGACTTTGATCGGGAAATAAAGCCTTTCATAATTAGATCCTGCGTAAGTTGCCATAATGCTGAAAGTAAGCGTGGTGGTTTTCGCATGGATAGCGCCCGGGCTATTTTAAAAGGTGGTAACAGTGGTCCCGCGGTGATAGCTGGTAAAAGTTCGGAAAGTCTTGTTATTCATGCGTTGACAGGCAGGGAAAATGTGGAGCAGATGCCTCCAAAGGGCCCAAAGCTTTCCAAGGATGAAATTGGTCTGCTAAAAAGTTGGATCGACTCGGGTGCCCGGCTTCCTGCATCTGAAGTGGCTGCAGTCGATGAGGTTCGAAAAATAACCCATTGGTCATTTCTCCCTGTTTCCAATCCCCCAGTTCCTTCTGTTTTCGATCAGCCATGGTGCAAAAACCCAATTGATAATTTCATCCTCGGAAGGCTTTCCAGGGAAAAAATGACACCGTCACCCCAAGCTGATCGATCAACCCTCATTCGAAGAGTTTCCCTTGATCTTACCGGCATTCCGCCAACACCTTTGGAGGTTGAGAACTTTCTGAATGACAAATCCCCGAACGCTTATGAGAAAGTGGTTGATCGATTGCTTGATTCTCCGCACTATGGGGAGCGATGGGGGAGACTATGGCTTGATCAGGCCCGTTATGCGGATTCAAACGGATATAGTATTGATGGTCCGCGTTCGATTTGGAAATATCGTGACTGGGTGATTTCGTCTTTGAACTCAGACATGACTTTTGATCGGTTTTCCACTTTGCAACTGGCGGGGGATCTCTTCCCGGGGGCCACCCTGGACGATAAGGTGGCCACGGGTTTTCATCGGAATACCTCGATCAACCAGGAGGGTGGCATTGACAAGGAGCAATTTCGGGTTGAATCGGTTGTGGATCGCGTTAATACCACCGGGACAGTCTGGTTGGGACTAACGGTTGGATGTTGCCAGTGCCATGATCATAAGTTCGATCCTCTTTCCCAGAAGGAATATTACCAATTATTCGCGTTTTTCAACACAGTGGACGAACCGAACCTTGAACTGGCTCCCCCTGAGGAAATAAAAAAACGCGATAAGCTAAAACTTGAATTAAAAAGACTTGAGACAGCCCAAAAACAATTGGATCCACTCACTCCCGCAAAGATCGCTTCACTTGAGTTGAAAATCCAGTCCAGGGACCGTGAGCTTTTGCCACCCCTGATAAATGAGATTATTAACATAGCACCAAACGGAAGGACCCCCTCTCAGGAACGATTGATCGATTCCTATTTCCGGCAAGTCAACAGGATGAGTCATCTGGTGGGAGCGTTATTCGCCTCAAATCCTTTTGGCGCTGTCACCCAAGCCATCATCCATGAAAAAAGGGCCTTCCTTGATGCTGAAATTTTCCGGGTCAAGGAGGAGATGCCTGAAATTGACTCTACTCTTGTTGTTCAGGAAATGGCAAAACCGAGGGTGACTAATATCCATCTTGGTGGTGAATTCACGCGCAAGGGGGCCCTTGTTGATTCAGGTGTTCCCCAGGTATTGCATTCGCTTCGCAACCCGAATGATCGAAAGGCCAACAGGATTGATTTTTCAAACTGGTTGTTTGACAAGGATAATACCCTTACAGCGCGGGTCACTATCAACAGGTTCTGGCAGGTTTTCTTTGGTGTGGGCATTGTTGAAACTGAAAACGATTTTGGAACCCAGGGTACTTTGCCCACACATCCTGAATTGCTTGACTGGTTATCCACCGAATTTCGAAACCAAGGGTGGAGCATGAAATCCATCCACCGCCTCATGGTCACATCCTCGACATACATGCAAGCCTCAAAAAACAGGGCCGAATATGAAAAGATAGATGCCCGGAATCGCTTGTTGTACAGGCAGAACCGGATTCGCCTGGATGCTGAGATCGTGCGGGATGTTGGCTTGGCCTCTTCGGGATTGTTATATAGCAGGCTCGGTGGCCCGAGTGTGTTTCCTCCCCAGGCGGAAGGAGTATATAGCTTCACCCAGGTGCCGAAAAATTGGAAACCCAACCCCGGAGCCAACCGCTATCGCAGGGGCATGTATACCCATTTCTGGCGTTCCGCCCCGCATCCCAATCTGGTGGTATTTGATGCCCCGGATGCTGTTTCAGCCTGTACAAGGAGAAACCGTTCCAACACCCCACTTCAGGCTTTGACTCTCTTGAATGATGAGGCGCATGTTGAGTTTGCCCGGGAATTGGGCAACCGGCTCGCATCCTTCGCATCTAATGACATCGAGCGTATCAACCAAGCCTTCCTGATTTGTCTTTCAAGGTTGCCCAATCCGTCTGAAATTGAGATTGTGACAAGATTGCTTCGTAAAAACGGCTCGGCAAATCCTGGAAAGTCCGAATGGTTCTTGGTGGCTCGTGCCTTGCTAAACCTTGATGAATTCATCACTAGGGAGTAATCCTGTGGCTTTTGAAAATCAGCTTCTAAATCAGACTCGAAGGCATTTCTTCAAGGATTGTGCAATAGGCCTGGGTGGTATCGCACTTTCTGAAATGCTTAATGGTTCAAGTGCAAATGCGTCTTCAAACGGTGGTTTCCATCATAAACCCAGGGCGAAGAATGTGATATTTCTTTTCATGGCCGGAGGGCCAAGCCAACTGGATCTGTTTGATGAAAAACCCGAATTAAATCGCTGGCATGCGAAACCCATTCCCCAGGAATTCATCAAGGGAAAAAGGTTCGCCTTCATGGATACATTTTCCAAGGAGACCCCCAAACTTCTCGCGAGCCCAAGGAAATTCAAAAAACATGGCCAAAGCGGAGCTTCCATATCTGAGCTTTTTCCCTCACTTGGTTCGGTTGCTGATGACATAACCATTGTTCGTTCAATATCCACGAATGTGTTCAATCATGCACCTGCAAAAGTCTTCATGAATTCCGGTTCCGCGCAGTTTGGCCGGCCAAGCATGGGGTCCTGGGTCACCTATGGTATTGGTAGCGAATCACAAAATCTTCCCGGGTTCGTTGTCCTGCAATCCGGTCCAAGGGGCCCCAGGGGAGGTTCGGCATGCTGGTCCAGCGGCTTTCTACCAACCTCATTCCAGGGTGTTCCCCTGCGGGGTTCAGGTGAGCCAATCTTAAACCTCCTGACGCCTAGGGGCATTACTGAAAAAGATCAGAGTAATGTCATCGATGCAGTGAATGATTTGAATTCCGTAAGGCTTCTCGATTCGGGAGATCCTGAGATAGCCAGCCGGATCGCTTCCTATGAAATGGCGCATCGCATGCAGTCAAGCGCTCCGGAATTGATTGACCTTTCACGCGAAGACCAGCGCACGCTTGATCTTTACGGGCCAAATGTATCCAAACCCTCCTTTGCCCGGAACTGCCTGCTTGCTAGAAGACTGGTTGAGAGGGGGACAAGGTTTGTGCAACTGTATCATACCGACTGGGACCATCACGGAGGGGGGGATGCGAACCTTGAGACAGGAATTGAAAAGGTTTGCGCGGATGTAGACAGGCCTTGCGCCGCGCTTATCACGGATTTGAAACAGCGCGGGCTTTTGGATGATACCTTGGTTATCTGGGGTGGTGAGTTTGGCAGGACACCGATGTCTGAGTTACGCGAAACAACCGGCCGCAACCACCATATCGATGCTTTTTCAATGTGGCTTTCCGGTGGTGGCGTGAAGCCAGGTGCCCATTTCGGCATTACCGATGACTTTGGCTTCTCTCCCGTTGAGGATCGGGTGCATGTGCATGATCTTCATGCCACGATTTTGCATCTGCTAGGTATAGATCACTTGAAATTAACATACAAATTCCAAGGAAGAAATTTCCGCCTTACTGATGTTCATGGTGAGGTTGTAAAGAAACTGCTCGCTTAAATATTGGAATTAGATGACCAATAAACCAAACACCTTTGTTCAGTTGGACCCCGGGCACTTTCACTCCGCGTTAATCTTGAAAGAGCCTCTGGAGGGGGTTTCGCCCACCATTCATATTTATTCAGAACTGGACCAGTTGCTGCTTAATCATTTGAATCTTGTTTCGGGTTTCAACCAACGGGCTGAAAATCCAACCAATTGGCGCTTGGAGGTCCACACTGGTCCCGATTCCCTTTCTCGTTTGAGCAAGGAGAAAACTGGTGAGGCTGTGATCATCGCGGGGCATAATAGGAACAAGATTAAGACTATTCTTGCCTGCCTGGAAAATGGATTTCATGTCCTTGCCGACAAGCCATGGGTCATTGAGGCCGGGGATTTTCCCCTCTTGAAAAAAGCCCTCAAGGTCGCACAGAAAAAAAACCTGGTTGTCATGGATATAATGACCGAGAGATTCGAGGTGGTCTCAAGATTGCAAAGGGAACTGGGCAATTCTCCAGAGATCATGGGGCCGTTGCTTAGGACGGGAAAACCCGCGCTTTCGCTTCGAAGCAGTCATTCCCTGTGTAAAAAAGTGAATGGCCTTCAGCTAAGAAGACCCGTCTCTTTCTTTGATATATCACAGCAGGGGGAAGGCCTTGCCGATGTTGGTATTCATCTGGTTGACCTTTCGATGTGGATGTTGTTCCCCGACAAGGGGATATCCCATGAGAATGATGTACGGATTAAAAGTGCGACAAGATGGCCCACAATTCTTGATTTATCCCAGTTTCAAGCCGCCACTGGGTTGGAAAAGTATCCAACCAGCCTCGATGAATATGTCGAGGGTGATTGCCTGACTTATTTCGGCAATAACACCGTTGATTTTGAAATCAATGGTTTGTCGATACATGTTGACACCCGATGGGATTTCATGGCGGGACCCGATGGCCTTGATACCTACAGCGCGATAACAAGGGGTGAAAAAGCAAGGATTGAGATCAGGCAGAATGAATCGACGAATTTTGTCGCAGAGATATTTGTTAAGCCGGTTGCGAGTTCCATGGATGACCTGCATGCCCGTCTCGAGTCTAAAATCATGGAACTGGGAAAATCATTTGAATCCTTGGGGTTGATTCGGCTTGGCGAGGAATTCCAATTAAGCATTCCCAAGAAACTTAGAACCGGCCATGAGTCACATTTTGGAATGATCACACGCCAATTTTTGAGTCACCTTAGGAAAGAAACACCAATTCCCGACTGGGAATTTGACAACCATCTTTCACGTTATTTCATCACTGTTGAAGGTGTGAAAATGGCCCGTGGCGACTCTTGACCCACTTTTTAAATGCATCACCCTCATAATCGTTCGCACCCGCAGAATCCACCTGTTTGATTCTTTTGTATTGATTGTAGGATATGGTCCCGTGCACCCGCCTAAAATCATACTAATCCAGCAGAGTTATCACGGTTGTTTGTCCAGTTTACCGATTGATAATTTGCCCCGGTGTTGTTTGAAATATGTTTCATCAATTGAGAAGCAAATTATAAACATGGATAAACTCAAGCAACTTCTAATCCAATATTTCAAGGAACTGCCCGAAGAGCGGCAGCAATGGCAACCCCGGGTGATGGAAATTCCGGGTTTGGAACAAAAAGAGCTCACCTATCTTCATGGAATGTTGATTGCGCACGGATGGATTGAGCAGAACAGTGGTTACGCGGATCAACTTGAATCCGTTGATAAAGTCGCTGGATGTTACCGTATAACCTCCTTGGGAACCAGGGAAGTACGCGGTATTCAGGATTCATTTGAGGATGTTTGATCGTGATGCAGGGGATTTCGCGCAATCACAAGATTTTCCAAAGGTTTGCCATTCACTAGGTGACTTTCAACAAATGGCTCGATATTGGTTTTGCCCAGGTTTGCGTACCAGATTCCCTCGGGGTAGACCGCTGCAATAGGCCCTGATTCGCACAATCTCAGGCATCCCACCTTGGTCCGGTAACATGCGTTAACGCCGGATGATAATCCCTTTTCCTTGATCTGTTTTTTGAGTTCATCCCAGGCTTCAAGTCCTTCTTTTTCGCTGCAGCATGAGGGGCCGGTGCACAAAAGCACATGGCGGGTGTAACTTCCTATTCCCAGCTTTTTGGCGTTTTCCTGCAACTTGGATTTGTCCATACGCATCCTTTTTAATTCACTTGGGGTTATGATTTAATGTCATCCGCCTGAAAAATCTGAAAATTTCCGCCTTGATTATTACCAGGGATGTGACTGCCATTATGATTATCCAGTCAAAAATTCCCAGTGGGGTGACTTTGAATATCATCCCACCAAATTGGATTATGAGAATTTGTCCGGCGAGAATTAGAAACATGATGGATAGAAATGCGGGATTTTTGAAAATGCCCACTAATCCAGTTTCAGTGGGTGAGAGGGACCTGCAATTGATTATGTTCCATAATTGGAAAAGAACATAGGTGGTGAAAAAAATGGAAACCTGGTGTGCGTTTAAAGGGCTGAATTCCCAAGTGTTGTCCGGTCCCGAACCGCCAGCAAACCATCCCAGATTTTTCATGCCAAGAAGCAGGGCCAGCATGGCTATAACAAAGAAAAATGCCGTGGAGACAATTTCCAATGCCATCGAATTTGTGATGATGCTCTCAGCCCGTTTTTTTGGTTTTTGTTTCAATAGGCCCTGACGGGGTTCTTCAGAGCAAAGGGCAATCGCAGCAAAGCTATCCATGATCACATTTATCCAGAGAAGTTGCAAAACCGTGAAGGGTGGTCTTACGCCTAGAAAAGGCCCCAGAAATGCAATCACCAAGGCACTTAGGTTTATGGTCAACTGGAATTGCAGAAAACGCTGGATATTCTCGTAGAGAGCGCGACCCCAAAGGACCGCCTTGACAATTGTTGAAAATGAATCATCCAGCAAAACAATCTTGCTGGCTTCCTTTGCCACCTCGGTGCCTGTAATTCCCATGGAAAGCCCGACATCCGCCTTTTTCAGCGCTGGTGCATCATTTGTACCATCCCCAGTCACAGCTACCACATGGTGCATCTCTTGCAATAACTTGACTATCCTGTATTTGTCCAGAGGTTTGGCGCGGGCTATTATTGTAAGCTTTGGAAGGTGTTCCTTCACTTGATCGTCTGTCATTTGAGCCAGCATATCACTGGTTAACAATTCGGTTTTCCCCTCAATGGAAATACCTGCTTCCATTCCAATGGCCCGGGCGGTGATAGGATTATCCCCGGTTATCATGATTACTTGGATTCCCGCACTTTTACAATCAGCGATTGCGGTACTGACTTCAGGTCGCAATGGATCTTGAATGCAAGCGAACCCGCAAAGTGTGAGAGCATTATCATTTTGACTTGTATCAGGATTGATGGCAAATCCCAGAACTCGCATTGCCAAGGATGCGGCTTGCTCCATGGATTTTCTGATTTCAGTGAGATCGTAATCCGTAAGTTCCCGGATGGAGCCATCCTCCTGCATGATGAATTTGCAGGATTCAAGGATGATTTCAGGCGCCCCCTTGTGGAGAGTGATCCGCATTTGGCCTAAATCGATCGTGGTCGACATTATTTTTCGTTCAGGGGAAAATAATGACTTTCCCACCACCACGAATTTAGACCGTATTCCGGCGTAGTCTTTTTGATTTTCCCTAAGCCATAAGAGCAGGGCACCCTCGGTTGAATTTCCAACACTTACATGTTTTCCATCTTTTTCCTCAAGATGGGCGGATGAGTTTACAGCGGAATTAAAGGCAATCCATTCGATCGGAGTGGTTGGGTTTTCCAAGTTTTTGAGTGGGAGATTGTTCCAGTTCGCCCCGGATTTTTCAATCAGAAGATTTCTGGTTATCAACCTGCATACCGACATTTTATTCTGGGTCATGGTTCCGGTCTTGTCTGAGCAGATCACCGTTGCCGAGCCGATTGTCTCACAAGCGACAAGCTGTCTCACAAGTGATTTTGCCCGTGTCATTTTCTGCATCGCAAGCGCCAGTGATATGGTTACGCTCATGGGCAATCCCTCGGGGACTGCGACCACGATGATGATAACCATGTAAAGAAAGTACCCTACAAGCGCATGCGCGATTTCCAAGAATTCAGTCATGGATTTTGGGATGAATATTTCAGCAGGATTGGTGAAGAAAATGCCCCTGGCCAGCATGGCTATGAATATCATGATGGCGGCAATATATCCGCCTTTGCTGATGGTGCCGGCCAGGTCGCCAAGTTTTTCCTGTAGCGGGGTGGATTCGTTCTGGGTTGAAAACCGCCTTTTTAAACGCTGGCCTTGGCTGGTTTGATCGGAGTCTTCCGACCCTAGTTTGCTTGCGATCTGGCCGATCATGCTTTCGTCACCCACCTCGGTGACAATGAGGAATGCACTTCCCTCAAGAACCTGGGTGCCCCTGAAAAGACAATTCGGGTTTTCCGGCCCATCCGGGAAATTTCCGTTCGGGGCGGCGTACTTGTCAACTGGTTCTGATTCGCCTGTCAAAAGAGATTGGTCGATGGAAAGATTTTCCGAGGATAGGACCCTCCCATCTGCGGGGATTTCGTCTCCCATTTCAAGAAAAACCTTGTCTCCCACGACAAGTTCCTGCATGGACAACCTTTTGATGGTGCCGGAGCGTGAGGTTTTTGCCTGGATTTGATCCTTGGCGCTGTTTAGTTTTTCGAACTCCCTGCTGCTTTTCCATTCGCTTAAAAAGGAAACCCCCGTTGCGAGGATGACGGCGATCATAACCGCCAATCCCTCGTAGGATGGATTTCCCGCTGCAAGCCCAAGAAAAAAAAGAGGCACACAAAAGAAGGCCATGTTTGCGGGTATGAACGGCTTGAGTTTTGAAATCAAGATTCCCAGAATCAGTACAAGAGCAAGTAATGCCAAACCCGCAAAAGCATAGATGGTTGAGCTGGCTTGGAATAATTCGATGAAAAAAGAAAGGATTGCTGCCAGCAGGAGAATCCTGATGATGGCATCATCAAATTTCCCCAGGAATTTAAGCCATGCTGATTCTGAGGGGATGGGTGTAAGAAGGTTTTTGCCGAAGGTTGACCGGCTAAGTGTGACTTCATCCTGCGATAATCCCGTGGTGACGCAAGATGGAAACTGGTTTTGGATTTCTTTGATCGTGCGCATGGGATTTGTCTTTATTAAAAGCTATGCCCCGATGTTAACAACGGGGCACAACGAGATGACCAGACTAAACCAAGGCAGGATCACTGTTCAAGGATTTCCTTGGTTTTCTTATCCGCGAATTCGCCGATCTTGTCCTCGTACTTTTTAAGAATGCCCTGGACCTCATTTTTGCCACTGGAGCATTCATCCTCTGTCATGGTCTTGTCTTTTTCAGCCTGTTCAAAATGTTTGTTTCCATCGCGCCTGATATTCCTGCAGGAAACTTTTGAATCCTCGCCCATTTTTTTAATGCGGGTGACCATTTTCTGCCTTTGGTCACCACTCATTGATGGGATCTGCAACCTGATCACTTTGCCATCATTATTGGGTGCCATTCCCAAGTCGCTTGATCGTATCGCTTTTTCAATATCCTTGAGGGCGCTGGCGTCAAAAGGCTTGATCATGATCTGCTGGGGATCAGGGGTGCTGATCTGGGCCACCTGCTTCAAAGGGGTTGGTGATCCGTAATATTCAACCTTTATATTGTCAACCAAGGCGGGAGTCGCACGGCCGGTGCGCAACCCTTTAAGTTCCTCGATGAAAACATTGAGGGCTTTTTCCATGCGGTCTTTGGTGTCTTTCAAGATTTGGTCACTGGTCATGATGTTCTTCTTCTTATGGGTTAAGGGAATCATTCATTAACAAGAGTTCCGATGGTATGGCCCGCAATTGCGCGCTCTATATTGCCATCTCGTTTGAAATTAAATACAAGTATGGGCATTTTGCCCTCCCTGCACAAGCTTATCGCTGACATATCCATTACTCTAAGATTATCACGCAGGATCTGGCTGTAAGTCAACTTTTCATAACGAACAGCATGGGGATTTAATTCGGGATCCTCGCTGTAAACCCCGTCAACCCGAGTGGCTTTTAGCAGAATTTCGGCGGAAAGCTCCCTGGCTCGAAGGGCCGCTGCAGTATCCGTGGTTACAAAAGGATTACCAGTGCCACCCGCAAGGATCACAATACGGCCTTTTTCAAGGTGCCTGATACAACGCCTTCGGATATAGGGTTCCGCAAGAGTTTCCATACGAAGGGCGGTTTGCAAACGGGTTTCACAGTTCAGGCTCTCCAATGCTTCCTGAAGGGCGATGCCATTGAGAACAGTCGCTAGCATTCCCATGTAATGGGCTGAGGCCTGCTTGATAACATCACCTCCGCCGCTGAATTGTGCCCCACGAAGAATATTCCCGGCTCCAACAACAATAGCCAGCTGCACACCTCTTTGAACAATTCTTTGAGCCTGCCTTGCTATGTTAAGGGTTTCGTCAATACTTATGCCTGACTTGCCGGCAGGGCAGAAACCCTCACCGCTAAGCTTTAAAATAACCCTTTTATATTTAGGTTGAAGTGCTTCAGATGAAAGATCGCCATCCATGAGTTATTCTCGCTAGTATCAAGGTCCATGATCACAAAGCTTAAAATATTATAGGTACTTTGGGACGATTTGGCAGCGAAGAATTTTCAACAACCAATTTCCCGGTCCCTACCAACTATTTCCCATTTACCCACCACTCGGTTCTGAGAGATGGCGAAAGCATGACGATGAAGTGCCGTTGTAGGGCAAATGTGAACTGGAACGGCAAGCAGTGAATCACCCAGATTAAACTTTTTGGCATCGGGATGTTTGAGCATCAAGTGTTCTTCGCTATGGCCCACAAATTCAAACTCCGGGTTGTAAGGGAAAATGCAGCGTTTTCCCGGAGGCTGATCGCCGGACACAGCTTTATATCCCAGGTCAACAGTGATGCGATCAGGTCCCTGTTTGCTAATCACCCGGGTTAGTAATCCTGCGCCATACTTAAAAGGTTTAAGTTCTGAATACCGGTTACCATAGCCAAAATCATGAAGCGTGAGAGTCCCCGGGGAGCATTCCATTCCTGGAATGTTTAATTTGCTGTATAGGATGAATGTGGGCGTGCCGCCCGCAATAATTTTTGTAACGGGTAGTCCGCTTTTTTCGAGGTTTTGGCGCATCTCGATGATTTTACCCCAAACCCTTTCCAACTCCGCCAATCTGTCCGCATGATGCTCCAGTTGATTGTGCCCATCATAGGTGTGAAACCCACCTGCTTTTAAGCCGGGTGTGGAGGCGATTTTTCGATACAAATCCATCGCTGCATCTTCCACGGGAAACCCGGTGCGTTTAAAACCCATGTCAAAATCGAGCAAAGCCTCAATTGAAAGGCCAGCCTTCGTCATTGTGGCCCCCAGCATCGTTGCAGAATCAGGGTGGTCAACGCTGACAGAAAACTTCGTGCCTTCATATTTTTTAATTAGTTTTGCAAGTCGATTTAGATTGGGGCCCACCATGGGATATGCAATAAAAACATCCGGGGTACCACACATCGCAAGCATTTCAGCCTCTGCGATGGTGGCGGCTTTATGCTTGGTCATTCCCTTTGAAAGTTGGATTTTTACAACCTCAGGGCATTTGTGGGTTTTTACATGCATCCGGAGCCTGTCTGGATCGTTTCCCACCCAGTTGAGGCATGTTTCGATATTATGCTTTATTTCATCAACAAAGAACAAGAGAGATGGGGAGGGGTGGTCCGCCAGTATTTCCAAATCGGTAATCATGTTTTGTCCCTTGAAAATATTCTAAAAGCTTAGAATAACCCTTTTTATTTTGGTATGTAAGCCTGTCATTGAACATTTTGTGTTTTAGATTGCCCGATGAAATAAAGGGACTTACCATTAACTTTCCTTCCCTCTGCAAAATGGAGTTTCAAATGATTTTAAAAATCAAAATCCCTGCCTTGATGGTGGTGTTATTGCTGGGCTTTTATTCCCGTTGTTTGTCACAGGATGACCCGACTGGCAACCTTGTAAGAGATGCATACCTTCGTGAGCAGGTAGGTAGAATTCGTGATAACTGCCTCAAGGGAATTGATTCAAAGGCTGATTGGGAGGCAAATTCCAACGAGATGCGCAGGCAGTTGCTTGAAATGTTGGGTTTGTGGCCCTTGCCTGAGAAAACAGATTTGAAGCCGGTTGTCACTGGTAAAACCGAGGGTGGTGGTATTCGTGTTGAGAAAATCCATTTTCAATCAATGCCTGGCTTGTATGTGACCGCCAATCTTTACCTTCCCCAAAAAATCGAAGGCAAGATTCCTGCAGTCCTTTATGTGTGTGGTCATGCAAATGTATTGATGAAGGAGTCTGTGGGGAATAAAACCGTTGTGATTTCCCACGGAAGCAAGGCTCATTATCAATATCATCCGGTTTGGTTTGCACAAAATGGATATGCCTGCCTTGCACTGGACACCTTGCAACTTGGAGAAATCCAGGGAATTCACCATGGTACCTACAACCAGAATATGTGGTGGTGGCAGTGCATGGGTTACACATCCGCCGGCGTGGAATGTTGGAACGCAATGCGCGCGCTGGATTATTTGCAGACCAGGCCTGAAATCGATCCCTTGAGATTTGGTGTGACCGGGCGTAGCGGCGGAGGTGCCACCTCCTGGTGGATTACAGCAACTGATGAGAGGATCAAGGCCGCGGTGCCTGTTGCTGGTATTTCGGATTTGCAGGCCCATTTGCTGGAGGGTGTTGAACCGCGATTGCGCAGGGGGGTGATTACCGGCCATTGCGATTGCATGTATTTCATAAATCTTTACCGTTGGGATTTCACCCAGTTGATCGCACTCTGCGCCCCACGGGCCGTGCTGCTGGGAAATAGTGATGCGGATCCTATTTTTCCCAAACCGGGATATCTTCGAATGGTGGAAAAGGTCAAAAAGATTTACGGGATTGTCGACGCTCCCGAGAAATTCCAACTTCTGGAAACATCCGGAGGGCATGTGGATACCGTTGAGCTGCGAAAAGGAATTAATTCATGGATGAATAGGTGGCTCAAAGGGGATACTAATCCTCCCGCTCCTGAGAGACCCTTTAAATTTGAGCCCAAAGATTTAAAGGTTTTTGAAGAATTACCCAAGGATGAAATCAACACGCAATTGCATGAGCACTTTGTGAAAAAAGCAATTTGGGAAATGCCAAAGGAACAGACGGGCTATGAAGATCACTGGATGAAAAGGCGTGATGAGGTTATTGGCGAACTTAAGCAGAAGGTTTTCCGAAATTGGACTGATGAAAAGTCGCATTTGGGAATAAAGTCCGCAGGGTCAAAAATACATGATGGGGTTAGGTTGCAGGCTTTTGATTTTGTCAGTGAAAAAGAAATTCCCCTTAGATTGTTTGTGTTGTCCTCTGAAAAAACAGTAAAGCCGAAATTGATGGTGGCTGAAGTCTTGAATGATGATGGGTGGGCGGCGTTTGTCGCACTACTAGGCCCGGAATTCTCAGAATTGCTGAAATCCGAAGGCAAAGTTAAAAGAAATGATGCGGAATTTCAACAACAGAAGAGAATGATGGCAGGTACTGATTGGGCTTTTGCGATGATTGTGCCTCGAGGGTTTGGCCCCACCCATTGGACAGATACGATGGTGTTTGATGGTAAAACAATCGACTTTCAACTCCGAAGGCGTTACGCGCTGCTTGGGCAGACATTGGATGGCCAGCGGGTTTGGGATGCACGCAGGGGGATCCAGGTCCTAAACGCAATTCCTGAATGCAAGGATGTGCCTTTGTGGTTGGTTGGAAAAAAAGACATGGCTGGAATCGCACTTTATGCGGCGATTTTTGAACCTGCAATCCAGCGGCTGGACTTGTGGAATCTCTCGCCCTCCCATCGTGTTGGACCGATTTTTCTTGAAGTATTGCGCGTGCTTGATATCCCCCAGGCGCTTGCCTTGATGTTTCCGAGGAAAGTCAAACTGTATTCCCACGACAAGGATGAATTCAAGCCTTTCATCTGGGCGGAAAAGTTTCAAAGCGTGATCGGCAAAGAGTTCTTGCAAGAAAGAGTTGTGGGAATGAATCCCTGATTAATAAAGATTCAAACTGTTGGCTTGAGTGAGTGTGGAACCTCCATGCCATGGAGTTTCAGGAGTGATTCGTCTGAAAGGATTTCCCTGATGGGACCATCAGCCATTATTTTTCCATGATCCAAAAGGATTACCCTTGTGCAGGTTTCCAAAGCCATTTCAAAATCATGGGTTGCGACAAGCTTCGTATGTTTGTTTTCGTTAAGGATGCTGATTAGTGACCTTCGGGATCTGTGATCAAGAAATTGCGTGGGTTCATCCAATAAAAGGATGTCGGGGTTCATTGCGAGCAACCCTGCCAAAGCAACGCGTCTTTTTTCGCCCCCGGATAATTGATGGGGTGGTTTGTTTCTTTTGTCAGTCATTCCCACATTTTCAAGCGTGGCATCCACCCTTTGTTTTACTTCGATTTTATCCAAACCCTGGTTGAGTGGGCCAAAGGCAATATCCTCCTCCACGGTTGGGCAGAATAATTGGTCATCACTGTCCTGAAATAACAAGGCGGCTTTTGAAGGTAGCGATGCTTTGTTGTTTCCCACCAGCGCA
>SYCV01000015.1 GCA_005786805.1 Planctomycetia bacterium
GCGCGCGATCGGGTCCGCGCTGTCGGGTTGTGCCATGTCTTCGTGGAAGGCAAGCCAAAGCGATGAGCAACCACCCGCGGAGCCACCGGTCGCGCCTATGCGTTTTTTGTCCAGGTTCCATTCGGATGCTTTTGAGCGTACGAACTGCAATGCCCGTGCCGCATCCTCAAGCGGAGCTTTCACAGGGGGTTCAACCTTGAGTTCCACTGCCTGCTTCACATACCTGTAATTGATCGCAACGACGGAAATGCCAGCATCCAGGAAAGGCTTGGCGCCAAAATTTTTCTTATCTCCACCCTGCCAGCCGCCACCATGGATGTAAAAGACCACCGGGGTTGGTTTGTCGGATTTAGCTTGGTAGAAATCCAGCACCTGGCGCTCATGGGTTCCGTAAGGCACATTGGCCTTGGTGGGGGCAAGACCAGGGGCAGCTTGTTTCTTCTCCTCTTTTTTAACCTCGGGCTTTTTTTCCTGCGCGGAGGTTTGAAGGCAGGCTGCGCCCAGCACCATGGTCGTGAACAAAAGCTTTCTTAACATGAAAATTCTCCAATCAATAGTGGGAGGTAAGGCAAAAACAATTCTTCAAATATTCTCCATGCCTTGATGGCCTCGTCAACCAAATGTTTTTGATTCTTTGGGATTTAGTGCAGGTCGAGTTTGTACGCCTGATCACAACGCGCCGCGAGGTGATCGGGGCGGAAAGGAATAAACCCTGCGCCTTGATAAAGGGCGATTGCATTCTCAAGCACAGATGCGGTTTCAAGGGTCACTTGTTTGTAACCAAGTTTCCTTGCATCAAAAAGCAATTGCTGGAGCATTTTTTTTCCCAAGCCCAACCCCCGGGTGGATTTGGCCAGGTACATTTTCCTTAGTTCGCAGCTTGTGGGTGAATCGCGGGTGATTCCCCCTGTTCCTATGATCTCGCCAACGGGGTTTTCAATCACATGAAAAACACCGTTATTTTGATGATAGTTTGTTTCGATATCATTCAAGTCAGCATCGGTCGATTCGGGGTCGGGTTGTAATCCAAACTCCAATAATACTTTGAAGATCAATTCCTTGATTGCGGGAATGTCTTGATTATTTGCGGCACGAAAGGAGTAATTTTGCATAAAGCGGCCTTTGCTTGAATGAATGTAATGATTATAAATGTTCGATTTGAAATGGATTTAGAAAAATTATTACCAATTGGCGAAATATTATGATTTGTGTTGCGAATAATGACTAAGAACCTTGAAGTAAATGATCAAGTAAAGCTTTGGGGCAATAGGTTTTTTAGGGGCTTTGGGCTGTTTAATATTGGCTGTTTAATTTAACTTTCAATTATTGTCAGGAGTAAAAATGATTCATAAAGAAACTTCTACTATTGGGCAGGTAAAAATTCCCCTGGCACGGGTCATAAGGTGTTCCGGTGGTGAAAAGGTGCTGGCAGGCAGCCTTTCCAGTTCCCAGTGTGTTTATCTTTTTCCTCCAAAGATCAAGGGAAAAGATTGGGGGCTTGCTGTTGGTGCCAGGGGTGAAACCCCCAGAATCATGACTAATCTCCGGGAAATCGCTGATGGTGTTTTGGAAAGTGATGGGGAAACCAAATGGCACGCCAAAAGAGTCAACCTGCCCGCCAATGAAAAATGCACCTGGGATATTTACTTCAGCGCCTCCAAAGCCTGATTAATTTCCCCTGGTTAAACTTTCAAAGCCAGGCTATCCCCTGGCTTTTTTCTTTACACTTCTCTTGACCTTTTTTGCCAGTTTAAGTCAGAATCCGCTAATTAGTTATCTTTCCTTTCGGAGATTAATCATGCAGTGGAAATTGTCCGCGATAGCCTTTCTTTTCCTTTTTTCTTCCTCGATTTTAAAAGCGCAGGATAATCCCGAGGTTGCCAGGTTGCAGGGCGCCTGGGAAATAGCTTCCTTGATTGAAAGCGGCGAGGTCGTGACACTTAAAAGCGTGCGCGAAACAATGATCCGTGACGGCGTGATTGTCATCGAAGGCAACATCATGCGATTCACCAACCCGGTCAACAATAAAAAGAGGGAACTGGCGTTTGTCCTTAACCCGGATCAAAACCCCAGGACCATCGACTTGACTTCCACCGAAAAGATCGGCAGCAAGGGTATATATATGCTCGACTCCAATAGTTTCTTGCTCTGCCTTTGCGCGCACGATTCAAACGAGCGGCCCAATATTTTCGCATCCACACCCACTTCAAAGTCCATGCTTTTCAGCTTGCGCAAACTTTCAGGCAGCACTCCCGTGGTGCCACCTGTGACCCCGCCCGTGGTGACCACCAGTAATTCAAAACCTCCGGCTGTGACAACACCCCCCGTGACTCCTCCCACGCAAGTCACAACCCCGGTCACCACCACCCCGGTTTCACCGGTTTTGACACCTGCCACCTCCGATGATCAAATTCGAAAAGTTCTTGTCGGCACCTGGGGGCATCAGGATGAGGAACGGATAGAAACCTTCACCATGAATTCTGATGGGTCCTTTAGCTCGACCTGGACCTCCAAGAAATTCTTTCCCAAGCTCTTCAAGGGGGAGGAGCGTTGCAGCGGCACCTGGAAGCTCAAGGATGGCGTAATCATCGCCTACATCACCTCAAGCACCGATGACCACATCCGGAACCAGGTCTTTTCCTACAGGGTTTCCTGGTATACCCAGACGGAAATCGCACTGATAGATCAAAAAGGCAGAATCCATCGCGATTGGAAAATCTCCCCATGAGCCAAAAGCTCAGGGGCCGAGGTAGGAAGTCAGGTCAATAAAGATTGATTGAAATCCCATGGACTGCGCTCCATGGGTCTTTTCGATTTTGATAAATAGATTTTGAAAAATATCCCCCAGCGCGGTGGGTGGGCTTAGGGATAAAAAATCAAAGCCCATGGACTGCGGTCCATGGGTCTTTTGATTTAGTTATCTAATAGCTCAGTCGTTACCTCACGAAGACCCCGCCAGTATTGGTGGGATCGCCGC
>SYCV01000016.1 GCA_005786805.1 Planctomycetia bacterium
CCACTCCATAAAAACTCGCGGATGAATTATTGGCAGAGAAAAAGTAATCTGAAAGGCTTGCTGAATCAGAACTATAACCAATGCTGCCATCAGAGTTTTCAAATGAATCAGCGTCTGAACTATTTGAATTGTTGATGCTACTTTCCTGAGAATTGGAATCCAGGAATCTTTGGGAGACTGATTCGTTTGTTAAGTTGTTTGAAGGAGCTTTCAAATTTCCGGAAGGAACAGGGATTTCGATACCTGATCTGGGGCAATCCAACCCTTGGGAGGGAGCGGTGATAGGTTCTGCTGGAGTCTCAGCAACAGGAATTTCACCATCAAACTTTCTTACATTGTTGGTTGCTGTCAAAGTGGTTGAGCCTGATATGCTCAGGGCCCATTTGTTTAATTTTCCAATATCACCCCTGGCCTTGTCTTCAATTGTAAGCGTCCAGATGCCCTTCGCATTGGAACCATCAAAGACTGCAAGGGTCGTATCAGGCTTGAAGGATCCTTTGAAAGGGGCCAATCCACTGGATATGGTTTTGGTTGCCTCATCATCAAAAATTGTGGAAAGGAAATTGTCCCCTGAACCACCCCTGCGGTAAGAAAGAGTGCTTACCACACCGGCAGGTGATTTCAAGGAAATGATCAAGTCAGAGTCGTATGTGTGGGTTAAATCAACGACCACATTAAGATCAGAAATTTTGAGGTCCTGAGTGATGCTTATGTATGAGACGGTTCTGCTCAAATCCCTGATGCTAGCGACAGTTGTGTTGTAGAAATTAAACATCGAGTTGGAAGTGAGATTGTAACTTGCGGAATAAATGTCCTGAGTCAGTTCCCCGTTGATGGTGTCACCATCCTGGTTCATTTTGTTGCCCGCAAGGTCAAGGACATCTGGACCAACCTTGATTGTGTAAGTTCCAACTGCGGAAGAAGTGGCGATATTGAATGTGAATTCAGTGTTGTTGGTTCCTGCAACTGCTGTTAGGCCAGATACGGCCAATATTGAGCCTGAAGGTGAAGTCACCTTGATATCAGCCGCTGTGAAGGTGGATACTTGAATCGATTCATTGAACTTAACTTTGAAACCCGTGATAGCGCCGGAATTTAGGCCAAGAGCTTCTGAGGATAAGATTTTCGCACCGTTGACATCACTTGGCGGAGGATTTGTGATGTTTCCATTAAGGGCATTGCCAATATTTAACCTGCCGCCCGTTGCGACTTTACCCGATAGCCCAGCGATTTTATCAACGCTTGAATAGAGTTTGGCGATCACTTGTTGATAAGTGAGTGTTGGGTTTTGGTCCCAAATCAGTGAAAGTGCACCGGAAACATGAGGGGTTGCCATCGATGTCCCGCTAAAAGTCCCGTAAGTGTTATTTGGCAGAGTGCTTAGAATGCCAACACCAGGTGCGGCGATATCTACGGTTGTTGCACCATAGTTCGAGAAGGATGCAAGAACATCCCTGCTGTCCGTGGCAGCCACAGCGACAACATTATCAAAAGTGTAATTTGACGGATAATTTGGGGTGGTATCGTTGTTGAGCCCACTGTTTCCGGCAGCGGCGACAAAAATATGGCCCGCGTTTCGTGCATTACTGATCGCTTGGGAAAGAAGCGAGCTGCTTCCACCGCCGCCCCAGCTATTGTTGGAAATCTGAGCGCCCATTCTTACCGCATAATTCAAGGCGCTGATGGCACTGCTGGTGGAACCACTTCCATCCGCTGCCAGAAACTTAAGCGCCATAATTCTGGTGTTCCAGTTCACACCTGTTGTGCCTATACCGTTATTACCGACAGCACCTATTGTTCCAGCTACATGGGTACCGTGACCATTGTCATCCATAGGGTTGGCATCGTTGTTTGCAAAGTCGTAACCGTAAATGTCATCGATATAGCCATTACCATCATTATCGACTCCGTCACCAGCAATTTCACTCGTGTTACGCCACATGTTGGCTGCGAGATCCTGGTGGTTGTAGTCAACACCAGTGTCTATGACTGCAACGATTGTCCTACGGGTTCCAGTTGCGATATTCCAAGCTTCAGTAGCATCAATATCGGCATCAATTGTGCCACCCGTCTGCCCCGTGTTGTTCAAGCCATACATTGAGGAAAACCGGGGGTCATTTGGAATTCCATTTAGCATGAGTCGATAGTTGGCTTCCGCAGTCATGACACGAGTGTCGGCTTGAAAAACAGCAAGCGCTCCCTCGACGCTCATTCCCTGTGAAAGTTCAAGTTCATAAAGGCCATCAACCAATTCCAAAGACTGTGTGATCTTAGCGCCATGAAGATCGATGTTTCCAGATTGGACAGCATCGGGTTTGAATTGAACAAGAATTGTGTTGGACTGATAGGTGGTTGGGTCAACCAGAAGTCCGCTTGAGGGTGCAAAAGGTCCCATCGCGGCGTTAAGCACAGTACGGGATTCTAAAAGTTCGAGGTTGAGCAATTTGCGAAAGGGTTTCTTCAAACCTAGCTTGCTGGAAGTGAGTTGAATCATGATAAACCTCTCCAAGGGATTTGGTAAATGACAAGGACTTTTCATCACCTACACGCACAAACCTAGGTCAAACTTTTGCGTTGTCAAAAAACTTTAGGTAAATTTTACAAAATAATAAAAATATATGTTACCCAAAAATCAATAGATGGAGATTTTGGGAGGCTTAAAAGGCCTGTTTCGGCTGTAAGTTGTTTGCTGATAATGTTTTAAGTTTTTTTTGGTTATTTGGGTGGCCTAACATCACTAGGCATTCGCCAATCTCCACGAGGGGAAAGGCTGACGGTTCCAACTTTTGGGCCGTCAGGTAAAGTGCTGCGTTTATATTGCTGGCTGAAAAATCGCTGAATGAAAATATCCAACCAATGCCTAAGCTCCTTTTGATCATAAGAGTTCTTGAATTTTGTCTGGGTAGCCAGAAAGAATATTTTTTCCTGGTCAAAGTTGTTGCGAATCCAATGGTACAGGAAAAAATCGTGTAGCTCGTAGGGCCCAACGCTGGTTTCTGTTGATTGAATTTCTTGTTCATTTTCCCCAAGGGGAAGTAATTCTGGTGAAATTACTGTTTGGGCTATATCCATGAGGATACCCCTGATGGGTTCTTGGTAAGAGTTGTTTGCGACCCATTCCACCAAAAATTTGACCAATGTTTTGGGTATTGAGCAGTTGGGATTATACATGCTCATGTGATCAGCATTAAATGTGCACCATCCCAAAGCTAGTTCCGATAAATCACCGGTACCTATGACAAAGCCCCTGTTCATTAAAAATGAAGTTCTTCTTCGAGCCTGTATATTTTCAAAAACCAGATCATGTCGATTATTCGCGGGAACTTTTTTCAAAGAGTCAATGAATTTTTCAAGGGTTATATCTTGCAATTCAATCCCAAAAGGCTTGTGCTTAAGCGTTTTCATTTCCTCAAAACATAAAGGTTTGATATCGATTTCTTCATAGGAAACCCCAAGTGCTTTCATGAGGTTTTTAGCGTTTTCCAGGGTGCGAGTCGATGTTCCGAAACCAGGCATGGTAATAGCGTTGAGGCCCGAATATGGCCGATTGATTTTTTCAAAGGTTTTGCATGTCACCAATAAAGCAAGAGTGGAGTCCAATCCGCCCGAAACACCCAAAGTTATCGGGGTGTTTCCTATACTTTCCAATCTGCTTCGCAAGTCCAGCGATTTGGATTTGGAAGATTTCGTCACAGCGTTCCTTAAGTTCGAGGGGGTTGGATGGCACAAAAGGGTTCGGGTAGTTTTCCCGGAAAAGTCTGGAGTTTTTTTGATTTGAGTAATCCTCGGTCCCAGCACCATCAAGTTTGAATTTTATATTCCGAAAAGATTTATTGTTGTCGTGCGAGTTGTCCGCCCAGGTGCCCGTGCTTCGTCTATTATTTACAATTCGCTCCAAATCCACATCCGCAAAAAGATGACTGTCTTCCCTGTTAAATCGTGTATTTTCAGCCAAAAGCTGTCCATTTTCGGCAACGATGCAATGCCCTCCAAAGACTATATCGGTGGTCGATTCGTGAACTCCACTTGATGCGTATGCATAAACAGCCATATTTCTGGCAGATTGCCCTACTACA
>SYCV01000126.1 GCA_005786805.1 Planctomycetia bacterium
CTGTATGATTCTGAATTTGTTTATATCAGCGCAATTTGCTTTTCAAAAAACCCAACTGCCATTAAAAACAAATACACCCCAACCAGAGATTTACCACTAAAAAGTCAGGATAGGATTTTTTTCCAGGTGGACTTGGACCGGGATTACACCACATGCTACCAGTTTCAAATTGATTCTTTTGGCAATGTGATTGATGATTGCTGGGGTGATCTGTCCTGGAATCCAAAATGGTTTTTTGCGATAGATAATTCTGAAACGGGGTGGACATTTGAAGCGGCCATCCCCATGGGAATAATCTCAAGCTCGCCAGCGACTTCTGGAAAATCCTGGGCGATAAATTTTGGCCGCACAATCCAAAACCAAGGGGTTCAAACCTGGTCTTCTCCGGCAAAAATTCCTGAATCCAACGATACTTTGGAGGGATTGGGGATTATGTTTTTCTTGAACCAAGATACAAACACACTTCCAGCAACAGCAAAACCCAGGGAATCTGCAACCCCTTAGTCAATTTGAATTTTCGCTTTGCCAATAAAATTCTGCAGGCTTGCGATCGGGGCAAGTGACTCCACTTCATTGTATGTGTGATGTGATATTTTTATATGATCCGCGCCAACAAACCCCAGTCCAATCGTTCCATCAAACGCCACCCAGCGTCCCCTCAGATATGCCTCACTCCACATATGAAATCCAAACAAGGGTTCACCATTTTTCTCGACATAAAGCAAACCATGGGCAACCCTGCTGGGTATTCCTTCTGTCCGAAATAAGGCCGCCAATAAAATTGCAGCATGCCTGCAATCCCCCCTCGGATTTTTCGCAACTTCCGAGGCGCATGCAAAAGGTGATTGGTTGTCAAAAATCATTTTCCGGCGAACCAACTTCTCAAGCAACACAGCTTTTCGCCATGGATCCACCTCAACAGGACCAACTTCACGGGAAAGATTTCTGACAATTGGATTATTCCAATCAATAAACTTGGATGGTGCCATTTCCTCCATATCAGGGGCAATGCTGGCGGGGGCATCTTCCGGAAGCCGATACGCCTTAACTGATAAAACAAAATTGTTATTTGTTTTTTTTACAACTTTTTGTCTTTCATCCTGGATCACCGGAAGTTCTTCCTGCAACCCATTGATTGTCAATTGATAAGTGGCCGAGGAAGAAGATTTAGCAGCAGGAATTTTTCTGTTTACTGGTATGAATGAGGCCTTGCCTATATCAAACATTTGCTTAGGCGCACGTACAAATGCCGAGTTTGATTTAGTTCGTACCATGCTAATTTCCCCAATTCCATCCATCTCAGTTTCCGAAAAAAGCACATTTTGATTCTGATCAAGAAAGTAAAGGGTTTTTGGTAATTGAAGGGAAAGATTACCGGAAATAATCTTCTTGGGTGACATTTGCACTGTCCAAGCAACAGGGTCTTTAGAATCTAAAGGAACTTTTTTGTTGGCAATTACATCATAGGTGACAAATCGGTTAACCACGGGTTGATAACAATCAAACTGCAACTGTTCCTGATGACTCCATTTCTTCCCACTGATCATTTGTTCCTTTCCAAGGGGGCCAAATCCGTCAATATCCCAGGGAATAGTTCTTTCCCCATTATTCTCAATCCAAACACGAAAATTTGAGCCATCTCTCTGGCCTGATAACTGAAGGGTTTGTTTTAGCCCCTGAAACTGTTTCATGGAAATATGATGAACTGTACCAATCAGATCCATTTCCTGGGTTTCAAGCATTCGTAATGAAACCAGGGAACCAAATCGTTGCAAAGTTAAATTGGTCTCTTTTTGCAGCATGAAGCCTGTCTTTTTACCATTTTTTTCAATTTGTTGGTCAGTTACAGAAACAAACCCTAAATGACTTTCCCCTTTGTAAATATCCTCCCGGTATGACTTTGGAACAATTCCAGTCAGGGGAATAAGTTCGGATTTTTCGCTTTGGGAGCAAACAAAAAGCGAAAGAGCAATTACAAAAGTTGTATTCATGAGGAGTTACTTCCAAAATAATAAATCACCCTTTTGCATCGAATATCCAGCTAAATTGCTTGCGGTTGGAAATGAATTTTTCAAGGATATCCCACTTTTTAATGGGCCCTATTCCAAATCAACTAGTTAAACCAATCAGCTAAAAATAGCGCAAAAGAAAGAATGGGAGGATTAGGAAAGCTTTGACTTCGATGATTTGGGAAATACAAGTAAAAATTTACGATTATTCGCTTTTATGCAGCATGATTTATCTTCTTTTCTTGGTTTAATGAAAATTCATTCAAGAAAAAAATATTAATAATAAATCGAACCTTTGGTTTCTGGCATTCGTATTGTTTAGAGCATATGTTTGTGTGTTCAGTAAGTTCCTAATTTCCCATCTGACCCGGAACTTGTTGGACTGGATCCCGTGTGGTTTTTAAGAAGAAAGCAGAATCATGTCTAATAGCTTTTCTTTTTCGCAAGCTGCTTATCCTGCAGAAGAAATCAATGTTGGCTTCTCAAACGGATACCGCAAGAGTGTTTTTACCGATTCCCTTACCCAGCAGGATATACCCATGCTGGCTATAACCGTCTCCAAGGAAAGTGTTTTTGATATTTTCTTGCAACTCACAGATATCCTGGGAGACACGGTGGATGTCATCTTGGAATCTAGTCATGGTTCAAAAATTTCCAAACATATTGACCTGCACAGGGAGGAAATTGATCTTCCAATTCTTCAAAGCTATCTTCAGGAATTCGAGGAGGTCATCTCGAACGATGGTTGCTCGGGAGTTGCGGTGATGGCCAAGGGCAGGCCCATGGAAGTTCAATTTGACGAACATAAAGTAATCGTTGTTTACGCCCAAAACATAGGTGATTTTGAAAAGGTTCTTCTTTCAAATAAAATACCAAGAAATGATGCCATCCCTTTGGTGAATGATTTCGAGCACTTCCATTCCACGACAGATGAGTACGAGAACCAATTCAACCAACTAACCGAGATACTTGGTTGCTCGGAACCTGCAGAGTCCAATAGTTGGTAGGCGTTTTTAATCCACGCAGGCCAAAACATAGGGCCCCTTGGGGATCACTGCAATCTGTGCTGAGGGGCCATATTCCTTTAAACTATCTGCCACGGCTTTTTCCACAGATTCAACGGGGGTCACATGACACTTGCTTAAGATCGAGTGCTCCAAACCCTTTGAGAACACCTTGACTTTGCCTTTTTCGATGACTTTCGCGAACTCTTCAAGCTGCCATTGGTCCATGATGAAGTAATCGGTTTCCAAAATTCGTTTTTTGAAGGCTTGAAGATCAGGATTCTCTTTAAGCACCTGCTGAAACTCAGGGCTACCCAAACCTTCCGTCAAACTTGCCACCAGGATGATTGTGCCACCTTTTTTAAGAATCGGCAGAGCCCCAGTAAGACCTTTTACAGCTTGATACCAAGTGATATCAAGGGGATAGCCTGCACAACTAGTCAGAACAATATCAACAGGCTCCTTGATTGGAACCCTAACCACTTGCCTGACAAACGCAACCCCGGCCTCCCAAGCTTTTATCATGTCACCGGCACCTGCCCAGGTAATCTGCCGGTTCCCGTCAACGCATACATTCACAATGAAATCACACCCAGTCATGAGAGCAATGTGTGTATTTTCCTCATGCACGGGGTTACCTTCAACAATTCCACAATCAGCATTGGGGTGCTCCAGGAACTTTGGTCCGTGCCAAACTTTTACAGTTTCAATACCAGCGATTCCGGGACAAATCACTTTTCGACCACCGCTGTAACCAGCCATCAAATGTGGCTCAATCAGGCCAGTGGTTATTTTTAGCTCCGCTCTCACATAGCGAGAATCAATATAAACAGGAACTCCACGAGGCGTCACACCCAGAAAATCGTGTTCAGAATTTTCTTTACCATGATGATTTTCAACCCGATAGTTCCTTGCGATATCTTCCCCCACCAACTCAACCAACTCTTCACCTTCATTAGGTCGATGCAACCCAGTTGCAATCAGAATGGTAATTCCAGACCTGGGAACTCCCGCATTTTCTATTGTTTTTAATACCTGGGGAAGAATGACCTTATTTGGCACCGGCCTGGTGATATCACAAATAAGAATGCATGCTGTTTTTTTTCCTTTGGCTATTTCAGAAAGAGGTTTGGAGCCAATCGGATTAGCCAAAGCATCGGAAATGGCTTTGGACTGGTCAGCCAAGGGAATAGCATCTTTAATCTCCAAAGGGCCAACAACCCTGTCATCAGGCAGGTCAACTAAAATTCCAGTTTTACCGTAATCCATCTTTATACGCATGATAACCCTTTACCAGTTAATAAGATAAATTTATTTTGCTTCCCAAATACCTTGTCAATTTCCATGAAGATCATTATATTTAAGTAATGGTGATAGGGATATTGAATTAGAGGTTAAAATGTCCATAGATAAAAGTTTAAAAAGAAAAAACACACTTGCCCGTTCCCGAAATGTGCTGAATAGGGCTGAGAGAATTGCTGTACTTAAAGCTGAAGACCGCTGGGTTGAAGGCATGGGGCCGTTCAATCTTCCAAAGGTTAGGGTATTAAAGGTTGGTAAGAAAGCTAAAAAAGCAGCCAAGGAAGCACCAGCGGCCGATGCTGCAGCAACCCCGGCGGCGGGCGATAAGAAAGCCGCTCCTGCTGACAAAAAAGCTGCTCCTGAAAAGAAGGCTGAAAAGAAGTAAGGGGCCTTTTGAATTTCTAGCATTAAAAGCGGCAGGCTAATAAGCCTTCCGCTTTTTTTATTTTGAGAAACTCAATGACTTTAGCTCATTCGGTTATTCTTAAAATTCAAAATATTTCAAAGCTGCATGGGCACTTCAAAGCTTTGAATAATATTTCCATTGAAATAAAACGAGGAGAGATTATCGGGCTTCTTGGCCCTAATGGAGCTGGAAAATCCACACTTCTTTCCATTATTTCCGGTGCAAGCACCTCTACCACAGGCACCATTCACCTTACCGGTGAACAAATCCAACCAGGCAATCTTCAATTACGAAGTCGCATAGGTCTTGTACCACAGGATTTCGCTTTTTATGAAGACCTTACCGCAAGAGAAAATCTAATTTTTTTCGGGCAATTATACGGTCTTAATGGAACCACTTTAGCCAACAAGGTAAATGAAATCCTCGAGATAATCGGCTTGGATGAAATCAAAAATGATCAATACCCAAGGTTTTTTTCCGGAGGAATGAAACGCAGGCTTAACCTAGGCATAGCTTTGGTGCATTCTCCCGATATTCTCATGCTGGATGAACCCACAGTGGGGGTTGACCCCCAATCGAGAAATAGAATTTTTGAAGCCATCAAAAAAATCAATACCACGGGGACCACGATAATTTACACCACTCATTACATGGAGGAGGCGGAATCTCTTTGCGACAGGATTGCAATTCTGGACCGAGGAAAAATCATTGCCTTTGATACGCTGGAAAATCTTCTTACCCTTGCTCAAAGCACCATAAATTTCACAATAAAAAATGACCGCCATGAAAATTTTGGCCTGCTTCGAAAAAATCTGCCATCACTAAAGGAATCAACCACACCGGGAAGTTACTCCCTGACTTCATGCAAAAACCCAACACCCGAAATCATAAACTTTTTGGTGAATGGGCAAATTGAGATTATCAATTTAAATGTGGATTCACCTAACTTGGAAAAAGTTTTCTTAACCCTCACAGGCAGGCATCTTAGGGATTAAAAATCAAACATGCAAAGCCTAATAATAGCAAAAAAAGAGCTGAAATTATTGGTCAGGGACAAACTCACCACGACCGTGTTATTTGCCCTACCATTTTCAATGATTCTTATTCTAGGATTCCTACTTGGGGAAGGATTTGGCCAAAAAACCGATGATCTAATGCGAATAAGCATATTGAATCTGGACGAGGGGAAAGGGCTCGATAATAAATCATGGGCTGATCATACGATCGAGGATATTGTTTCAACCCCCAATATTAAAGTCGAAATAATTCAAAATAAACAACTCGCTCAAAACCTTGTAAAAACAGGCAAAAGAGCAGCAGTGATTGTTTTCAATCAAAATTTCAGCAACAAGGTTAATGTTTGTTCTTTTTTATCCACAGGTGTAAATCCCTTTCATCGCGATGGAGTTTACCTTGAAAAACTTGATGTCTCGATTATCAAAGACACCAAACAGCCTGCAACCTCTGCGATAATAGAAAGCGTTTGCCAAATCGCACTTTTAAGAATCGTCATGCCTTGGATGATAGGGCAGGCTTTCGAAAAACTTGGAGACCCGGAATTTATAGAATTATTGGGAAAAGAAGTCTCCCTGCCAGTCCCACCGTCACTGCGACTATTGATACCCAAGGAAAAAATCCCTCTTGGGGAACTACTGGAATTAGCTTCAGGAAAAGATGTGGCCCTGGCTAGGAATTACAGGGAAAAAGTCGGGGCGGGCATTCAGACAGCGCTTATAGGGCAATTCAAAAACTACAATCTAACAGGGAAATCTTGGGCTTCTCTCACCCGGTCTATCAATCCAACTGAAACCGATAAAACCTTGACCCTTTATCAGAACGAGGATGGGGCCGGCATTCTTAAACGGGGCGCAATACGATACCAAATATTGGTCCCCTCATTCACGGTAATGTTTGCCTTCAGCCTAATTTTAATATCAGGATGGATATTTGTTGCGGAAAAAAGACAAGGGACATTCGACAGGCTGCTTGGCACACCAGTTTCCACAATAAATATTTTAATTGGAAAATTCCTACCCATAGTTTTGATTTCCTTGTTTCAAATATTGTTCCTGCTGGCATTTGGAAAAATTCTTCTTGGAATAAAAATTGGGCAATATGATTGGTCAATCACAAATTGGATGACCTCCTTGATTTTTTTACCATTTGCAACATCCATCTGTGTCGCTTCCTTTTCCTTGTTCATAGGCATCCTTGCCAAAAACGAAACACAACTGGCCCTATTTAGTTCCATCCCTGTTTGTTTATTCGCACTTCTTGGAGGGTGTATTTTCCCATGGGAGATGATGCCTGATAATGCAAAAAATCTTTCTGCATTTACACCTCAAGGATGGGCATTGGACGCCTTCAGAGAAATCATGCCTTCAGCTTTCGACACTTCGACGGATTTTCAACTTATTTTAAAATCATCCTTGGTGCTCCTAACCATGGGACTTATATTAACTTTTATGACTTGGGGTATATTTGAAAGAATTCGGCTTGGCCACGCCAAAGCATGATACTTAGTACTCCTGAACCTTACAATCAGTGCTGTCACACAGGTGTAAATAAAATGTTAGCAGACAATACAAGCAAAGAAATTTACCAGGCATTAGTTGATATTCCGATCCTGGATCCACATTCCCACATAAATCCCCACGCCGCAGCTTCAAAATCTCTTGAAGATATCCTTGGCTACCACTACTACACGGAACTGGCACATTCCTGCGGAATGGATAAGAAGTTTCTGGCCGCCGAAATTCCAGGCCAGGAAAAAGTCCTTGAAATCATCAGGCATATGAACCAATTTGACAATACTGCGCAGTATTCATGGTTTCTTGAGATTGCTCAAGTTTTCTTGGATTTTAAAGGTGATCGTATCACCCCCAAAGACACTGATTTTCTTTGGACCTCCGCCCAGAAAAAAATGGCTTCCTCTACCTGGGAAGCCCAAGTCTTAAAAACATCAAACCTTGAAAAAATATTCCTCACCAATGATTTTGATGATCCCCTTGAAGGCTTTGACACCACTTTTTACATCCCCTGCCTAAGAACTGATGAACTCGTATTCCATTTTGGAAGAAACAATGTTCAAAATCGCCTTGGTAAAACAACAGGAATCAACCCGGGTAATGCCGCTGAACTTGACAAGTGCATCAATGGCCTATTCAAGCATTTTTGCAATAAAGGCGCGAAAGCCTGTGCCATATCTCTTCCCCCGGATTTTTCTCCCGCCAAATCCTCAAATTCTGATCTTGATCAATGTTTTAAAAATGGAGACTTTGATTCAAACATTTGGAAAAATGGAATTTTTTGGAAGCTAGCGGAAGCCTGCAGCCAATGGAAACTACCTTTCGATTTAATGATCGGTGTTAACCGTAATGTTTATGAAAACGGAGTTTATCAGGGAAAAGATTTATACGACCAACGCACATCCCTCATTCAATATGCACCATTATTCAACTTTTTTCCGGATGTAACCTTTTGCATATCAGTCCTAACAAGCAACCAAAACCAGGAACTCTCAAGCTATAGTTGGATATTCCCAAACGTGATTGCCCATGGGCACTGGTGGTATTCAAACATCCCGGTCCACATAGAGCAAGATACACGCGCAAGAATGCAGGCATCGCCTAAAACCAAGCAGATTGGTTATTACAGTGACATGTATAAATTGGAATTTGGTTTGCCTAAATTCAATATGTACCGAAAAATACTTTCAAATATCTTAGCCAGGGATTTTCTACAGACAAAAAAGCACACTCTTGAAGAGACAATTGCTCTGGGAAAATTAATACTCCGAGGAAATTCAGAACGAATTTTCAATCTACAGAATTAATTACTGGTTAATTCTTGGGCATGTCAGTGAACATTTCAGCAAGGGGCTTAATAATCACGCTGGTAAAACCAACGCCCTTGTTGAATCCGTACATTCCCCGCATTAATTCAAGACTCATCAAGCCAACAACAAAAAGGATAAGTACCCCGGGAATAAGGAAAATTGCAGGCAATGCTCCCCATGATGTTTCCTCGGCATAAACTAAAGTTTTTGCACCCTCTCCCTCTTCCTCTGTCCCCATAATTTCAGGAGAATCATCTTCTGAAACAGTTTCTACCTCTTGCTCCTCGATAACTTCCTCTACAACTTCCTCAATAGCAACAACCTGACTCGAGCTACCATCTTCCACCACATCCACTTCATTAAATTCAGCAGTGGCATCCATAGGATCAGCATCCTGGCCATCCTCAACCTCTACAACCTGGGAACCAGAATCACTATCACTTGGTTCTAACTCAAAGCTACTATCCAGATCACCGCCAGTTGCAACAACACCTTCTCCAGAATCTCCACCGATATCCTCATCAAGATTCAACTCAAATTCACTATCAGAACTGGATTCATCAACGACCTGGGTGCCAGAACCAGCTTCCTCAGCCATTGACCCGTCCAATGATAAAACTTCGGAATTTGAATCTTCAACCGAAAGTTCAAATTCACTGGAATCATCACCCGAGGGTGATTGAAGCTCAATTGAACTGCTCAAACCTTGGTCGGTTGCATTGCTATCATCAAGTTGAAGACCAATACCATCATCAACCTGAATGTCATCAACAGTGGGAACCAATCCGATCGGAGCTTCAGAAACACCAATTTCTGATCCTGCACTCAGGCCATATGTATCATCCAAATCAATAACAGGCTCAGAAATTTCAAATGGCGATTCCTTTGGAAGTATCACACTGGAGGATGTGGAGCTAGCCTCAGCAACATTCGGCTCCGGTTCAGTGGATAAACTGAAATCTGAACCAAACAAATCAGGGGAATCTTGAATACCGAGTAACCCATCAGAATCGGAAGCAACTCCATCAGGGGCACTAAGAGCAGGCGATGGAGAATCACCACCATCTAGTTGAAGGGTAAATTCCTCAGAATCATCATTTCCAGCTACCCCAATGGGATTATTTTGAGGAGCTTCAACAGCGGGAACATTATCAAAATTTAATGTGTAATCAGCAGAATCTGTCTCAGGAATCGCAGGTGCGGAACTTAACCTCGAATCAATGTCTTCACTTTTAAAGCGCAAAACACCTCGATCTTGGAAAGACCTAACCTCCCTCTTTTTGGCCATTTCTCTTAACTGGTCAACACTTATGTTCAGCTTAGAGGCTGCTTCTTCCAAGGTATAAAATTGAGACATGATTAAAACCTGACCTGGATTTGAAAACTATTTTGAACCGCAACTAAACGATTCTAGCTAGATTCTAAACCAGAAAGACTGGAATGCAAATATTCCAGATAAACTTTAACAAAAAAACGTCATTATTTTTTAAATATCTTCCAAGTCGCCTTTCAATCCGAACCTTTTCACCATCTTATTGCCTGAGTATTTATAAGAATCGTCAAATTCAACTCATTCCTTCCACCCAAACAAAAATTTGTTATCATGATCAAGGATCATAAAAGCCGCACATTTGAATATTCGCAAGGGATAAGAGTGATGTTGAAAATAGTTTTTCCCATTATTTATCTGCTAAGCTTCACCATTAACACTCAATTAAAGGACACAGAAACCCAAACTATTGCAAAAAACACCAAGCCATCAATTGTTGTGATCAAAAGCAAGGGAAGGTCAGAAGGTAGAGAGGCACTTGGCACTGGATTCTTCATTTCAAAAGACGGCTTGCTAGTTACAAATTACCATGTGATTGGGGAAGGTAAAAAAATCACGATCGAAACCTCCGATGGAAAAGAGATTGAAGTAACCAGCATTTACGCGATTGATCGCGAAAATGATTTAGCAATCCTCAAGGCAACAAACCCTATTGGGTCATTTTTGAAAATTTCAGAGTCCGACACTTTCAATGATGGAACCAGTGTGGTTGCAGTTGGGAATCCCCAAGGACTCAAGCACAGTGTTGTTTCAGGAATTATTTCCGGCAAACGAGAAATTGAAGGCAGAGAAATGTTACAGGTTGCAATTCCAATCGAACCTGGTAACAGTGGCGGTCCAATCGTGAACATGGAAGGAAAAGTCTTGGGAATTTTAACGATCAAGTCGCTTGTAACTGACAATCTGGGTTTTGCCATACCCGCTGAACAACTTAACAAACTGCTGAAAACAAAACCTGTTGAAATCCCGATGAAAGCTTGGGCGACAATCGGTGCAATTAATGAGGACCTTTGGGAACCGATATTCAATGGCAATTGGCGACAACGCGCGGGACGAATTATTTCTGAAGGGCAAGGCAATGGAATTGGTGGCAGGGCACTGCTTCTATCCAAACTCCCCTCCCCAGCGCTTCCATTCGAAGCTGAGGTCTGGGTCAAACTTAAGGACGAAAGTGGCGCTGCGGGGTTGGTCTTTGACTCTGATGGCAAAAACCAACACTTCGGTTTCTATCCATCCAATGGCCAGATCAGACTTACCAAATTCAATGGGCCTGATGTTTATTCCTGGCAGGTGCTGCGCCAGGAAAAATTGGACTCCTACATCCCGGGTGATTGGAACCATCTGAAAGTACGGATTAATTCAAAAGGATTTACAACCTATTTGAACGGAAAACTTGCATATGAACACATGGAAGATTTCTCCACACCCAAAAAAACGGGACTTGCGAAATTCCGAAACACCGTTGCTGAATTCAAGGGTTTCCATGTATCTCAATCTTTAAACCCAATTTTCCCAGACAAGGACTTCTCAGATGCATTCAACAAGTTCATTACCAAGCTTGAAATTGAGAAAAAAGAAGACCC
>SYCV01000127.1 GCA_005786805.1 Planctomycetia bacterium
AGTTATTGGGTCGCGTAAATATCCGGGAAGGTTACCCAATGAATCTGGAGATAAGTCATTGATCAAATTAACCTCAATCGGCCCTGGTGGCGGCCCCACTGGAGTAGCTGTGGTGTCAATTCTGGTTAAATCACCAAATACACCTGCAGTTGGGGTGGCCAACTGAGCATCCGCAATCAATGGAAAAATAAGAGTATCACCATTTTGAGGCAAAGAGGTTTGCCCCAATGTACGATCCCAGTTATTCCCAAGCGAGCTAAATCCATTACTACCTTCAATCGATGCCATGAATGAACTGAAAGTTGGATCTCCATTAACACCATATTGCGGCGGAGGCCCAAGAGTTCCATTAGTTCCAACCCCGGCCAAGCTTCCATTCCACACCTTGGTGGCGCATTCAATTCGCTCTTCCAAATTCTCAATACCGAGCTTTCGGGCGGTTCTTCCCTTGTTTGATTTCTTTAAACCAAACATTCTCTTGATTGATTCCAACTTCCAATTGAATAGCATGGGAAACTCCTGCCAATAAAATATCATTCGAGAATCCATCCGGTATAAACATCGGCAGAATAGCCCGTACAACTTTCAAAAGTTGTATTTTCATGCAGATCGTTTTAATCTTTACGAGTTGATTAATCGGAAAAGTTTACCAACTGAACTAAAACCAGCTATCTTTCCAAATCAAGATTTATCAGGAAGGGTTGTTCAAAATCAAATCACAGGGAATTGCTTTTTTTTGCTCATTCACCCACCATAGCCCAAATTCAGGCATCGTCTTCACATTTCCAACAATAAGATGCAATAGATTGTTGCCATCAATCATTTCAAGATCTTTTTTACTCATTCGGGGAAATGAAACTGGATGGGAATGATAAATCACCAGCATCTCCTCGCCTTTTTGTCTTAACTCTTTTGTTGTTTTTAACATACTCTCAGCGGAGGAAAGGAATTCAATTTCACTTTCAAGGGAATTATGAAGCCTGTAAACCGTGGTTACCACTCCCAGTTTTTCATTTTCTTGAACCTTAATTTGCCCTCCTAACACGCCACAGCACTCACAGGGAAACTCCTCCAGAGCATGTTTAAGAATTTCATTTAAAAATCCTTCGGAAATCAAAAGCTGAAAAGGGATTGACATACTTACCAAGGTCTCGAGAATAAAGAATATAGAAATTTAAGCGAAAACGCTATTTCACCCATTTTACCAAGCAAGTGAGAATTTTCATGGCAGGAACCAAGGGAAAACGCGACAAAGTTATTCTGGCCTATTCGGGTGGTTTGGACACCTCCGTGATGGTTCATTGGATTCAAGAAAAATACGACTTGGATGTCATAACCTTCACCGTTGATTTGGGACAGGGCGAAGATATAGAGGCTATCCGGAAAAAAGCCCTCAAAACTGGAGCGTTTGAAGCCATCGCCCTTGATGCTAAAAACCTATTTGTGGATTGCTTTGTTTGGCCGGCCTTGATGGCAGGCGCTATTTATGAAGGAAAATATCCTCTCGCTACCGCCTTGGGTCGTCCACTTATTGCCAAGTTGATGGTGGATGCCGCAAGGCAGCATAATGCAAAAGCTGTCGCCCATGGTTGCACTGGCAAAGGAAATGATCAGGTTCGATTTGATGTGACATTTCAAACCCTTGCCCCGGATTTAAAGATTATCGCACCTGTTCGCGAATGGCGCATGACACGCGATGAGGAAATAGTATTTGCTCGCGAACGCAACATACCGGTTGATATTTCTGAAGATAACCTTTTTAGCATTGATCAAAACATATGGGGCCGAAGCTGCGAAGCTGGTGTTCTTGAAGACCCATGGATCGAACCACCACCCGAGACCTTCGCCTGGACCAAGGATGTTGCCAATACCCCGAACGAACCAGCTTATGTTGTCATCGATTTCGAAAAAGGCATCCCTGTTGGCCTCGACAACAAAAAAATGGATGGCGTCGAGCTTATCAACAAGTTAAACGCCTTGGCCGGCGAACACGGTGTTGGGCGTATCGATCATGTTGAAAATCGATTGGTAGGCATTAAATCCCGGGAGCTTTATGAGGCACCAGCGGGCGTTGTTCTTCATTTTGCACACCGCGAACTGGAATCTCTCACCATGAGCAAGCAGGCGCTGCGATTTAAATCCATCGTCGCTCAGGAGTATGCTGATTTAATATATAACGGCCAATGGTTCAGCGCATTTCACCAAGACCTCGCCCAGTTTGTAGTTAGTAGCCAACGATTTGTAACCGGGCAAGTACGTATGAAACTATTCAAGGGAAGTGCTATCGTGGTTGGGCGAAAGAGTGAGAACAGCCTTTACAGCAAGAATCTTGCAACTTATGAAAAAGGCGACTTGTTTGATCATGATGCTGCCAAGGGTTTTATAAGGCTTTGGGGGCTAAGTCAGCAAACTCAGGCGCAACTGCAACTATTAAAAGGTGGCAAAGGATTCGAACTACCAGGCATTCTTACTGACAAAACAGACAAAAAGTAAATACTCAAGGCTTTGTTTATATGCCCCATGAATCAATGAATATTGATGAACTTGCCAAGTATCTCAAGCAGGATGCGAGGGATGTTCAAAAACTTGCCAGCAAGGGAACCATTCCCGGAAAAAAAGTCGGTGGCGAGTGGCGTTTTCATCGCAATGAGATTAATTACTGGATTGAATCCAATCTCCACTCGCATGAAAACGAGACTTTGATTCATTTCGAAAGTCACGCACCCATTGAATGCGAAAAAGGCCTGCTTGTCAGCAAGCTTCTCGGAGAGGCTTGCATTGCCAGCCCCTTAAAAGCAAGCACCCGGGCCTCCGTTTTGAAAGAGTTGGTTGCTCTACTCGAACAATCGTGGCAGGTATACGACCCCGTGGCTATTCATGCCGCGCTTGTCGAAAGAGAAGGCAGGGCAAGCACCGCACTTGCAGGAGGGATCGCCATCCCACACCCCCATCACCCCATAAAAAACACCTTGGGAGAATCGGTTGTTGCGTTGGGAATCGTCCCAAATGGAATTCCTTTCGGGGCACCTGATGGGAAATTAACCAGCGTTTTTTTCCTGGTCTGTTGTGTTGATGATAAAACCCACCTTCAGGTGCTTGCGAGGTTGACCAGACTTTTTCGACGGGAAGGCTTTTTAGATGCCCTGCGCGACTCAACTTCCCAGGCGGATTTATGGCATCTCATAAGACAGACAGAGCTTTCATTGATGCTGCCCTCTTGATTA
>SYCV01000128.1 GCA_005786805.1 Planctomycetia bacterium
ATGCAGCCAACCGGTGGAGTGATACTGCAGCATGATGGATTTTGGCAGTCTTCCATCCTGGAGAAAGACATGGGCAAAAAGCACACTGCCTTCTTGAATGGTGACCGGTGACATATTTTCGCACACATCCTGTGCCAACCCGGCATCCGACCTGCGAATGGCCTTGTTGCCACTGAAGACCTTGCCCTTTTTGGCATCAACCAGTTCCAGCGGTAATCCCGGACTTGCAAATACCTTGCTTCCCCTCGGGAATTCATCCTCAAACCACACATCCTCGGCAACCTTGGTTTCACTCTTGGCAGGTTGCAATGCGGGATCATCATACGCAAGCTTGGATGCCTCATCTTCCATTTTTCTTCGCAGGGCATTTATTTCGCCATCAAGCTCGGCGATCTTTTTCCTGGTTTCTGGAAGGTCCAGTTTCACGATCGGAGGCAGCAGCAACTGGTTGCCATCCAGTGGGGAATCCGCGGCGGAATGAAAGAACGCGTAAAGCGAGTAATAATCCCTGGCGGTGATGGGATCGAATTTGTGATCATGACAAACCGCGCAACCACCGGTCAGGCCGAGGAAAGCCTCCATGAAATTCGAGGTGCGATCAACCGCATTGCGGAACACCCATTCCTCGGAGATGGAACCACCTTCCCCTGTGGAGACATTGCAACGGTTGAAGCCTGTTGCAATCAACTGGTCCAAGGTGGGGTTGGGAAGCAGGTCGCCCGCGACCTGTTCAACGATGAAACGGTCAAAGGGTTGATTTTTGTTGAAAGCGGAGACCACCCAGTCGCGATAAGCCCACATTTGCCTTTCGTTATCAAGATGCAAGCCATGGGTGTCGGCATAGCGAACGATGTCGAGCCAATGCCTGGCCATTTCCTCACCATATTTGGATGATGCAAGATATCGATCAATCATCTTTTCGTAGGCATCAGGCGATTTGTCTGCAAGAAAGGTTTCCATCTCCTGCAGGCTGGGGGTCAAACCGGTAAGGGTGAAACTAACCCTGCGCAAAAGAGTCGACCGGTCGGCTTTTGGTGAGAAGTTCAACCCTTCTTTTTTCAATTTCGCAAGCAGGTGGGAATCAATCGGGTTTGTGGTTTTCATTGGCGGAGCCTGCGCCTTGACGGGTTCGAAGGACCAATGTTTCTCGTAGGGAGCACCCTGTGCGACCCACTTTCCCAGGATTTCTTTCTGCGCGGCGGTTAGGGTTTTCTTGGTCGAGGGCGGGGGCATCATCTTTCCTTTTTCAGTTGAGAGGATGCGTTTCACCAATTCGCTTTCATTGGGTTGGTTTGGAACAATTGCTTTTTCGCCTGAGGCGCCTGCCTTTAGGAAATGCTCCCGGGTGTCGAGTCGGAGTTCACCCTTGTTCTTGCCCTGCCCGTGGCAGGAAAAACAGTTTTCAGAAAGGATGGGCCTGATGTCTTTATTGAAGCTTAGGGAAGTGCTGGTTGGTTCAACCGCATGGGCCCAAAACATGGGTGTGATAATTATGAATGCGAGCAGTAATCGTTTCATGAATTCAACCTGTTATGAAAAACTGGCCATTGGGAAGGCCAGGAAGTTTGAACAATACATAATCAATCTGTAATAATTTTAGGCAAGGAACGGGTCTTTCTCAATGAAATAGGGTAAGAACCTTAAAATCATGCGAGAATTTGAGTAATGGCTTTGCCATGATCCACATCCAGCCGTTTGCGTCCGGGAATTTCCAGCCTGCGCGAATCAAGACCCATCAAGTGCATGATGGTGGCGTGGATGTCGGTGACATAATGGCGGTTTTCGACGGCATGGAAGCCGATTTCATCGGTGGTGCCATGCACGGTGCCACCCTTGATGCCACCTCCCGCCATCATCACGGAGAATCCATAAATGTGATGATCCCTTCCATCAGATCCCTGGGTTCCCGGAGTCCTGCCAAACTCGGATGCGAAGACAATGATTGTCTGGTCGAGAAGTCCCCTGCGTTTCAAGTCTTGGATAAGCCCTGCGATGGGTTGGTCGACCTTGGCGCAGTTGGAGGCATGATTGTTCTTGAGCCCGCCATGGGCATCCCAGGAGCCCGCGCCCCCCGCGCCATGCTGGATCTGGACAAATCTCACACCCCGTTCAACCAGCCTTCGCGCAGCAAGCATCTGGTTGCCAAAGTCACGGGATGCGGGTTTGTCGATACCGTAGATTTTCTTTGTCTCCTCGGTTTCCTTGGAGAAATCCATGACCTCGGGAAGCGACTTCTGCATCCGGAAGGCAAGCTCGTAACTTTTTATGCGGGCAGTGATCGCAGGGTCGTTGGGGTATTCAACTCCACGGATGGAATTGAGTTTGCCAACTAACTCGAAGCCAAGTCGTTGTTCATCGGGTGTGATGGGTCGTTCGGGGGCGCCAAAATCCAAGGGATTGGCCGAGCCAACCCGAACCGGGACGGCATCGTGCATAGGTCCAAGATAATGGCCATCCTTCTTGTTCCAATACTCCCGGTTGCCCATGCTTACAAATTGAGGGAGGTTGTCGTTGAGTGAACCAAGCCCGTAGTGAACCCATGCGCCCAAGGTTGGGAATTCCCCGTCGAGCATGTGTCTGCCCGAATGAAACTGGGTCTGCGCGCCATGGTTGTCATCGGTGGTGTACATGGAGCGGACAATCGCCATGTCGTCGGCGCAATTACCGAGGTAGGGCAGCCAGTCTGAGACATCCATGCCGCATTTCCCATATTTTTTAAAACCGATCTGGGTGGGGAAAAGCTTGTTGCGCTGTTGTCCGTTGGCATCGTTTATCACGGTGACTCTCGCGAGTTTTAATTTCTCCGGGTCCTGCGTGCCTTTATAGGGTGTTTCAGATATTGATTTGCCCGCGTATTTATCGAGTTCCGGCTTGGGGTCGAATGTTTCAAGGTGGCTGACCCCGCCATTCATGAACAACCAGATCACACTTTTAGCCTTCGGGGTGAAATGGGGCCTGCCATTGGGGGGAGACCATGCGAGAGGGGAATCAGCCCTGCTGACACCATCGCGCTGAAGCATGGCGCCAAGGGCGAGGCCAGTGAAGCCCATGCCCATGTCAGCTAGGAAGGCCCTGCGGTGATTTCCTGAACATCGTTTGTGATTCATGCGACACCTTTGGCTTGGATTAACGAACAGTTACAAAGTCATTGTGGTTAAGTAATGAATGAACCAATAGCAGCCTGGCACGGGCGCTTCCCGCGTTATTTTGCTTGGCAGTGCCCACGCTGTTCAACGCTGTGACAACCTTGAGGCACTCAGCGACTTCCGCCTCATTTGGTTCTGAACCAAGAAGCAGCCTGAAGGCAGCTTCGATGAATTCCTTGTCAGGCGCTTGTGAAAGTTTCACTTGAAGCTGGGCATGGATGGCTTCCGCCATCGACCAGGCTATCTTGCTGTTGGAAAGGGTGAGTGCCTGCTGGGGCAGGATGCTTTCCTCGCGCTTGTAGCATTCGAGAACATTGGCATCATCAAACTGCATGAGGAAGATGTTGTGATCATTGTGGGACTGGAAGAAGTAAAGGGCCCTGCGGTTGGAATCGTTTTGCGAGGCGGGGGGGATGCTTGGTCCGCCAATGGTGGCGTCGAGCTTTCCAGCAAGCTGCAGCATGGAATCACGAATCGCCTGGGCTTCGAGCCTGCGGGGATTCATGTGCCATAGCAATTTGTTGTCTGGATCAGCGGCGATGTTCTGGTCGAGGCCAAGGGTGCTGGAGCCCATCTGGTACGTCCGGGAAACCAGCATGACCCGGTGTAATTTTTTCATGTCCCAATTATTTTGCATGAAGTCCGCAGCCAGCCAGTCGAGAAGCTCGGGATGCGATGGGAGGGCACCCTTTCGGCCGAAATCAAAAACCGTGTCCACCAGCGGTCTGCCAAAATGCCTGGCCCATATGTGGTTGACCGCGACCCTCGCGGTAAGGGGATTGGATTTGTCCGCAATCCACCGGGCAAGGGCGGCGCGCCTGCCCGTGCTGGTTTTAGGGTAGGGTTTGCTGCGGGATGCCTCACTTTCAAGATTTGATTCCAGGGTCTTCAACGAACCTTTGATAGGAGTAAAAACTTCACCGGGTGTATCAATATTCTTTTTTGCGACTTCCTGTGCCTTGGTGGCAGCTTCCAATTTCTTTTTTGCAGCGTCTTCCTTGCCCTTAGCGGCGGAAAGCAGTTCGACCTCAGCGTTCAAGATATCCAAGGTGGCCTTAGCCAGGGCGGTTTGCTTTTCCGCCTTCGATGCCAGTGTGGCTTTGGTTTTGGTTTCCGCCCCCATGGGTTCCATGATCTTGGCTTTGGTTGCAAGCCATCGAGGCTCGATGTTTTTTTCTTCCTGGTTTGCCAGTTCCAAGCCCTGCCTTGCAGATGCAAGTTTCTTTTCGAGCAGGGGTTTGTCTTCGGGTTTTTTTGCCTGCTTTAGCGCCTCTTCAGCGGTTGAGAGGGCCTTGGCCGC
>SYCV01000129.1 GCA_005786805.1 Planctomycetia bacterium
GCAAAATCGTAGAGCCTTCATCAAAACCACAGCGGCTTTATCCACAGGGTATTTCATCGCGGAATCCGCAAATGCTGTTGCCGGGCCAAATGATAAAATACGGGTCGCTTGCATCGGCGTGCGTGGCCAGGGTGGATCACTGCTCGCTAATTTCGCGGCACAGCCCGATGTTGAAGTCACCCACATCGTTGATCTCGATGAATCCGTGCGACTTCGAAAAGCCGCGGAGATCAAGGATAAAACCAAAAAAGAACCCAAGCTTGTCATCAACTACCAAGACATCCTCAACGATAAATCAATCGATGCCTTCGTGATAGGCACCCCAGACCACTGGCACGCCCTGCCCTGCATCCACGGTTGCATCGCGGGAAAAGATGTGTATGTCGAAAAACCCGATGGGCATAACATCCTTGAAGGCAAGACCATGGTTGCTGCAGCCCGCAAGCACAATCGCATAGTGCAAATGGGAACCCAGGCCCGCAGCGCCGCATTCCTCAAGGAAGCGGTTGAATACATCAAGGCTGGAAACATCGGCAAACCCATCTTTGCAAGATCCTGGGAAACCGACCGACAAGGCGCCATTCCTGCTGTTCCCGATAGTGACCCACCAAAAGGGGTGGACTATGACCTTTGGTTGGGTGCTGCCCCCAAACGCCCCTTCAACCAACGCAGGTTCCATGGTTCATGGCGCTGGTTCTTTGATTATGGTTGTGGCGACCTGGGCAATGATGGCGTGCACCGCCTGGATTACGGAAGATGGGCATTGGGTGCAACAGGATATCCTCTTTCCATAAGCACCGCGGGTGGAAAATTCTTCTTCAATGATGTGCAGGAATGGCCCGACACCATGCAGGTCACCTATGAATATCCCGGGCAAATTCTGGTTTATGAAATGCGCATCTGGTCAAAACCACGCCTCCATGACATCACTGAAGGTGCCGTTGTCCATGGTGACGGAGGCTGGGTGCTTATTTCCAACAGCAATTGGAAAGCATTTGACAAAGACAACAAGCTTGTCAAGCAAGGTACCAGTCCATCACCTTTGCCTTTGCACATCCGCAACTTCCTTGATTGTGTAAAATCACGAAAACGGGAGGAGCTTAATCAGGAAATCGAACAAGGCCACCAAAGCAGCGTGCTGTGCCATGCCGGGAATATCGCATGGCGCACTGGTAAGAAATTGAAGTTTGATCCAAAGACCGAGACTTTTGACGATGCTGAGGCAAACAAATTCGTTGGCAGGGAAGCCCGCAAGGGATTCGAACTACCCAAGATTTGATTTACTTGACCGGTTTGATCAAAGCCGAGGCTGGTTTCATGATTCGCATGGAATCAGTCTCTCCGATAAGGAAAACATCTCCCTGCTTGCTTTCAGCAAGACGGGCATAATATTTTTTGGAACCGCCCTCCTGCCGACCCACCAGCAGGGTTCTCCTGCCCATTGGAGTTCCAACCTCAATGGTGGTTTCAACCGGATCAAGACCGAACAAATTCAAAGAAGCGCCCTTATCAACCACATAGCGTTCCAATTTCAACCCTGCAATCGCGGCAAGCATATCATTTAAAAGTGCCTCATTGACCTTGTCCTCTGGCTTGGAAATGGATGCCCAAACATTGTTGCGTTTGGCAAGCTCAAAATTATTGGTGGCGGAAACCACCTTGATGGCATCAATTTGAACAGCATCAAGTGGTGTGGTCCACACGGTGCGGGTTCGAAATTCACCTTGAAGCCAGTTTGTCTGTTTCACATCAAGAAGAAAAACCAGGTCTTTACCAGCAATCTGGGCATGGCAGCGGGTGCCGGACTCATCGCGCTTTCCAAGATTAATCTCAAGGACCACCTTGCCTGCGTTTTTAATTTGCCAGCGTGTCTCCGGTTTATCCAGGCCGAATCGCGCAAGGTCCTCAGGAGTGGGTTTTTCAATGACCAACTCATCAGCTCGCAACCTTGCGAGCCCATCAACCGCGTCGTCAAGTTGCTGTTGGTCTGCCTCGGATACAACAGGCTCTGTCAATTTCCAGTTACCATCAACACGGGCAAAAGTCGCCTTGCGAGGGCCTCTTTCAAGCACAAGTTGATCGGCATCGGGAAACCGGGCGATATTTCGATCCCTGAAAAACAATGGGGAAGCAATCAGCTTCTTAACGATCATTTCTGATAACACCCCCACTGCCTTGCCATCTTCAGACTTGGCAAAGCGGGAACCTTTTTTTCCCTCAACTTCTTTGCCAATGAGAATTTTCCTGGTTTGATCCCTGCTTTTGAAACCAACAACAGCGAATGGGACATCAAGTCCGAAAGACTTTAAGTCGTTGGCGGGAAACGCGGATATTGACTCGGCCTTAAGATCGGATGCGATCGCAATGATATCATTCAATGTGCGATCATCTGCGGTCTCAGCCTTTGGCTTGGTGATTGACCAGGCTTCATTTTTTCTGGTGATTTCAAGTTCCCCGGGTATACCGGTTCGAGATATGGAATCCACCTCGTCGGGTTTCAACTTTAAGATCTCCCGCGGCACATAAGAAAGAAAAGTCCTTTCCAAAATCGCGACAGTTGCGGACGGCAGTATGAAAACCGGGGGCTCACCGGAAAATCTGGCATACCTGGACTTGGTTTCCCCCTTGGGCTCGGCGCCCAGTTCCAGCGTCTTCGTTTCTTCCTTGCCTTCTTCAGTGGTTAATTTCATCTGGATTTTGCTTGTTGCTTTTTCCAAGCCGAAAGACGCGGCATCCACCTTGGGGCCATAAGCTGAAAAGCCTGTCGCTCGAAGGTTGAACCAAAGTGCCTGCAATGAGGAAATCGAATCCTGTTCAGCGACAAAGGAACCAGCCTTGGGTTCATTGATTTTCCAGCAATCCCCTTCCCGGTCGATAGTCATGCTATTCATCCCCGACTCTATCTTGAAACTCTTTATCTTGGTGGGATCCTGTTTCATAACCAGGGGATCTAGCAGGTCAAGGGCATCGACATTCACCGCTTTTACAAAAACGGGATTCACAATCGCAATCGAGGACTTATCCTTCAGCCTCGCGTATCTGGTGCCTTTTTCCTCGGAAACAATCTTCCCGAGCAAGAGTGTCTTTTCCTTCTTATCCTTGTCCGTAACGGTCAATTGCACAACGGGCTTGTCCAAACCAAACTTCGCATCATCCTTGGAATCCAGGGAGACAAAGCTTTCCGCTTTGGGAGAAGAAATCTCCTTCGTGAGATCCTCCAATTTTTCAGCGAATGGGTTCGCATTGAACGGATTTGTGATTTTCCATGCTGATTCAACTTTTTCAAGTTTGAATTCGCCCGAGGGGCGAACAATTTTGACCGTGTTGATTTCGTTCGGAAGAAGTTTCCAAAAATCCTGGGGAAGGTATGCCAGAGCATCTTTTTCCAGCCCTGACACCAACTCATTATTGATCACAAACACAGGGCCTCCGGACCCAAGCCTGGCGAAATAACCAGGTTTTCCAGCCACAGCCTTTCCCACCAGCATTTTTTTTAATTCTTTCTTCGCATCCAAAGTCCCAGCTTCCAATGTAACCAATGGGCTATCCAAGCCGTATTTGTTCTTGAGGTCATCCAGGGTTGGGTTTTCTTCAAGAAATTCAGAGACCTCGAAAGTGGAAAGGGATGTGGCTAGTTGGGAAACCTTGGGATCATCAATCTCGACCCCCTTGGGATTGAGAAGAGTCCATTTTCCCTCCGGTTCCTTGGAAAAAGAAATATCCGAGGATTTTGTCTTTATGTTGATGGTATTGATATCCGTGGCTGCAAGGTCAAGAATCCTTTTGCCTCGATATGCCATGGCAGGCCGCCCAGCGAGTGTGGCGATTGCCTCATCCACAAAGTTCACCCTGGGAAAGCCATCCACCGCGATATAAAGCTTTTTGGCCTTGGCATCTTTTTTGCCCAGCAAATAAGTGATTGAGCGGGTTTTCTTTTCAGCGGGCTTATCCTTCACCAAAGACCTGGCTTCCTCCTCCAAGGTAAGGGTGATTTTACTTTCGGGCTTTTCCAACCCAAAATCCGCAAGCTTTGGGTTGTCAAAAATATCCGGTCCTTTGGCCTCAAGTGCTGAAAGCTTGGTGAGAAGTTCATTTACTTTTTCAGGATCGGCATCAGCCTGCACAGGTGACTCAATTTTCCACCTTCCATCTTTTTTGACAAGTGAAAGCGATGAATTCGCCTGGGTGATCTCACATTTCAACGCATCCCCGGAATTGATCCTCGCAAGCATGGGGTCGCGAATTTGATCAACGGGAACAAAAATATTTTTCAGTCCATCGCCATTGATTTCGAAGAGCTGATCATTGTCTAGGATTTTGGCAAAGCGCATTTCATTTATGATTGTTTCCTCCTGCGGTGGCATACCCGGAGGCATACCGGGTGGAGTCGGCCTGATTTTTTTGGTCGTCTTGGTGGAAGACACATTCCCAATTAATAGGGTGATGGTGGTGCCATCATTTCGGGTAACCAGGAGAGTGCGTTCGGGCTTGGCCAAACCCGCCTTAACAAGATCCTCCTTGACAAATTTTTCCGCCCATAATTCCGGGATCGCCCCTAGGAAAGCCTCTCGAGCCTTTGGATCAAGGTTATCCCTGCCCACGGGATCAGCCAGTTGCCAATCATCAGCTTTATTCACGAGGTTAAAGGATGACTTCTTCCCTTCAATTTCAAAATTGACCGTGACAGACTTGGCAAGCAATTTTTCATTTTTCTGAGAGGATGAAAGGGAACCTTCCTTTGCGGTTGAAGCAAGTCTCTCACCTTGGAACAACCGCCTTTGTTGGAAGAAATCAACCGGGTGATCAAGTGCAGTAACCAATCCCGGTCCCATTCTCAGTACTATATTTTTATCTTTGACACGAACAAAAGTCGGCAGTGAAAACCGATTTTCCATGTTGGCCACGGTTTCGGTTTCAAACTCAAGGGTGATGTTCTCTGGACTTTGAGAGCCGGGTTTTTGCCAGGTCAACTTCACCACAAGTTCGGGACTAGCGAGGACCTTGTCTTTGACTGGTGCAAACCGGGAACGAAGTCCTAGAAGTATATCGATGGTCTTGTTGACTTCCTGGGCGCGGGTGGGCCATTTCCCAGGCAGGCTCCACGACTCTTTTTCCGAGGCGCGTTCCAACTTTAAAACCTGGCTGCCTTTGATAATCTCGATTTTGCGCAAGTCAGCAGCCTGGATGTTTTCAAGGGGCGCCGGCCCGGTTTTATCGGTGAATTGCTCTTTCAATCCCCTTTGATCAATCCAAAACAAGGCAAGGGCAGCCACAAAGAATCCCATCACAAGAGTTGTTTTCCAATTCATTCCAATTCACTCCAAACCAATTCGACAATCGGGATCATTTCCAGGGGATACGATCAACGCATTCTTCTCAAGATCAGGACAACGAATCCAAGGTATGCGAAAACGCCGGGCAAGCCGAGTTGACAACCCCAGAGCCACAAGTCCTGCGACTCGGTGGTAAGTTCAACCCTTGGGAATTTCCAGGGAGTGGCCGGCCTGGGCAGAAAATCATCCCGCCCCAATAACCAGTTGCAAACATCCAGGGCAAGCCTTTCCTTCACAGGAGAAAGATCAGGCCCCACGAGAAACCAACTTTCACCAACCACCGCGACGCGAACTGAAGGGGGATGTTTTTCCTCCTTGCCAAACCATTCATCGGGTAGGGGAACTTCCGCAGCGGCTCCCACCGGGAAAGGGCCCCTTCTTCGGGCATCAAGCGTGCCCTTGTTCGGGTCTTTGTCATCCGGATTGTAAGCGGGGGCCTTGCGTTCGCCAGAGTTGGGCTGCATCTCCGGGAAAGGCTGGCCCTCATTCCATGAATCCTGCGAGGTCTGGAATAAATCAGGGTTGTAAAGAAGCTGCATGCCCTTGGGTGATTCAAAATAAACTGGCCTTGGATGCCTTAGGCGTAGCTCCAGAGGTTTGTCTGGCGATTGACTGCGCGCCGCAAGGCGCAACGATTCACGTATGGGATGAGACTTGTCTGGATAATTTGGTTTTAATGCTGGTGGCCTGCCGGCTCCCTCGTTCCAATTCAACAGCAAAGGGGGGACCTTCACGGAGGTGCCACCAGTGAGAAGTCCGGCCATCTGTTCGCCAAAGCCTTCAACCTCCTCATCAAAAAGCACGGTTTGTTTGCCAAACTTGAACCCAAGTTTTCCCAGCATTTCCTCGAATCCATCATTTGCGATAAAGCCCGGAGGCACGGGCCCCTGGTCGGATGGTTCAGAGACAGGGCCTAGAAGGGCAAACACTGGTTTGCCTTTCTTGACAAAATTCTGCATCGCGTTGATCTGCGCTTTTTCAAGGCCATGCAACCAGAAAGGAAGATTACGATCATCGGTGATCACATCATGAAGGGTGGGCCTTGGAACAACCAAAAGGTCGCAATCAGCGAGCAGGATGTTCATCTTGGCTTCCAGGTCGGTCATTCGCTGCTGTTCAACCAGTGAATCCACATCCAGCAGATTGCGTTCCTTGACCACCTCATCCTTTTGTTTTTTGAACCTGTCCCTGGCTTCCTGGATGTTTCGAAGTTCGCTTTCAAAATACTCCACCTGGGCTTTGCGCGCATCTTCGGACAAACGCGCACCCCTAAGAAGCTCAGCATAAGCTTTTTCAAGCTCGGGCACGGGGGTATTTTTCCACTGGTTCACCATCTTGCCCAGGGATTCTGTTCCCTTGTCAAACCTCTCAAGATTCAAGTTCAAATTTCGAAGCCTTTGGTCAAGGCGATCAAGTTTGCTTTCATCAAAGGTGTAGGCAACCGATGAGGATGGCCTTTGTCGCAGCTTGCGAAGGATGAGATCCCTGACCTCAAAACCCTGGCTTTCAAGCGACTTTCGCAGACCAGCAAGGCCGAAAGAATCAGTGCCTTTCGAGGTTAGCCACTCGTCAACCACCGCGATGGCAACCCTGGGCTTGGGCGCATCAAGACTCAGAATTCTACGGACAAAAGGCTCCGCGGCGCCAAGGCCCTCGGAACCCTGGGGCAACAACACCAGATTCCCCCTGCCCTCGTTGGCAAGCTGGGAGGATGTCTTGTCAAGCCTATAGAACTCATTGAAGCTCATTCTTTGGAGAATTTCGACTGGTGTAGAGGATGCGAGGGGTGCTTTTTTCGCCCAGAAAAATATGCTGTTCTCAGGGGCGGATTCGATTGCCTTGCGCAAATCAGGCGCATCCTGTGTCAGTTGATTCAACTTTTGTTCGTAGCTTTCCTCCTCCACATCAAGAACCACAACCTTGAATCGTGGGCCGAACTCGCGCAATTGATCCACCAAGTCCTTGACTTTGCCCACCACCAGTCGCTCTGCCGCGTAATCATAACGATCGGGTTTTTCTGTGAAGTTCCCATAGGTTTTATGAAGCTGGCAGACAACGATGGTTGTTTCTTCCTTGAGATTTTCAAGTCGATCCTTCAAATCTTTGGGCAGTGTGAACAGGTGCGCCCGGGTAAAATCAAAGAGTTGGTAATTGTGAAAACTTGAAATATTAAGACCGATGACGAGCGATATTGCCAGGGCAATTTGGGCGGTCGCCCCAATTCCCATCGCGCTTTTTCTACCAGCAGCAAAACTTAAGCCGATAAAAACCTCAATTCCAATCGCAGCAATGCCCAGCAAAAATGCCACGAGGGCGAGGAATGGCACGATGGAAAATCCAGCGCCACGCAACTGGCTGAGGACAATCTTGGCAGAGGAGCCAATATCAGCGGGGTTGGCAAGAATAAGGATGGCAAAACCTAGGAGGAATCCAGTCAAGCCAACCAGTCTGACCAGGGCATGAAACCTGGTGAATAAACCCGTTTTCTTTTCTACTTGTGTTTTCATGGTTGATTTTCCTAGCGCCAGCGCCTGCTTTCAAGGCTTCGAACAGTCAGGAACAGGCAGAAAAAAGCAGTGCTTACATAGAGAATGATGGGCCTGGTATCGAAAATACCGCGAGTAAATGACCGCTCAAAGTGAAGAGGCACACTGAAAAAATAAAGTGTGCGATAGAAAAGGCCGCCATCTTGTTCCGGCCTCCAAAAACCAGCCACTAGAAAAAGAAGACTCAATCCCATGGCTATCAGGGCGGAAACCATCTGGTCCTTGACCAGACTGCTAACGAGGATTCCAATTGAAAGAAACATGGCACCCGCAAGAAACATCCCCAGATAAGTGGAAAGCACCGGGAAAGGATCAATTTCAGATTGAAAATCAATGATATGAACCCCATCCGACTGAAAATGCCTCATGCCTCCAAGAACACCAACCACGATGCCTGCCAAAATCATGACCAAGCCCGAAAGCCGGGTGGTTGGTTCAAGATTAACAGGGAATTGAAGCACCAGACCCAAGGCAAAAACAATCAAACCAATTAAAAAAACTATCGATGAGATGCTGGAGGGCGCATGAAATTCAAAACCATGCCAGCCAAGAAGCGCGGGGAGATAAGCCAGTGTGGGCAGCCATAGAACAACATAAAAAGCAAGGCAACCAAGGTATTTGCAAAGTACAACCTGCCAATCCATGAGGGGAGCGGTCATCAACATTTCCAGCGTGCCGGTGCTGCGTTCCTCCGCGAAAAGCCTCATGGTAAGTATTGGCGGAATGAACAGGAAAACCAGCCAGAATCTTTCATCAGCAAACATTGCCTGCATGGGAAATTCGGTTCCCTTTGGGCCCGCAGTGGTTAAGAGATCAAAAGTCCGGTTGAAAAGATATCCCGTAACTGCAAGAAATACAACAAACAAGACATAAGCGATGGGGGAAAGAAAATAGGCACTGAATTCCCTCCGCAACAAGGTCCGGGCGTTGTACAACCCATGGACCAGGTAGCTTGCGACAAAGACTAGAACTCCACCAAGAGCCAGGGCAACGACCTTGGCAAGGACGCTGGGCGTGGCTGATTGAACCATTGCTATTTCCTGCATGATAAAGTCTCCAACAAGGAAATCATCCACCTGCCAGGGTGGATTCCTCCTTTTCCACAAGATTGATGAACATCTCCTCCAAGGTTTGGTTCTTGGAGCGTAAATCCTCAAGAGGGCCCGCAAGTGCAACCTTGCCCCGGTTGATTATTATGGCCTGATCGCAGGTCATCTCAACCTCGGAAAGAATATGGGTTGAAAGAAGGATGGTGTGCCTGCATCCAAGTTCCCGGATTAGCTTGCGAGTCTCACGAATCTGGGTTGGGTCGAGGCCGGCGGTGGGTTCATCCAGGATCAAAACCGCGGGATCAGCAAGCAGGGAATCCGCCAACCCCACACGCTGCCTGTAACCCTTGGAAAGTGTGCCGATTATCTGGCTTCTGACTTCACCAAGCCAGCAACGATTAAGGCACTCATCAACCCTTCTGGCACGAAGGTTACCATGGATGCCCTTGATCCCGGCCCTGAAGGTCAGATATTCAACAACACGCATCTCAGAATAGAGGGGGCAGCTTTCCGGCATATACCCAATGCGCTTTCGAACCGCGACAGGATCCCAGAAAACATCGATCCCATCAATGGTGACCTGCCCGGAGGTCGCAGTCAGGAATCCTGCGAGGATTCGCATGGTCGTGGATTTACCCGCGCCATTGGGGCCAAGAAACCCGACGACCTGCCCCTTGAGAACATCAAAGGAAACACCGCCCACAGCGAGAAAATCACCATAATACTTCACAAGATTTTTAACATGTATCATTTGGCATCACCTTCACATCCACAAAAGGCCGGCTACCGAAAAGCCATTCTCAATTAAAAATAATCGATCCTGTTTCACACATCAAGGACCCACACGATGGCAGCAATTTGCCACGAATAAAAACTCTCACTCCGCAACCACCATTTTTCTTTTTGCTTTGGGATCATTCATTCCCTTTTTTCGGGCAATCAACTGACTTTGCAGTTCAGAAAGCTCAAGTGTCAATTTTTCCGATTCCTCCGGTGGCAAATCACCCTGCCCAAATCGAACTGAATAAAGTACACGGGCAATCTTCTCGGGAACCATTGCCAATCGATTCTCAATTTGAAACTGCATCAATTCGAAATGGACCCTGGAGGCAAACTCCATGGGTGTTTCGCCTGGTAAAGGGTTGAGACGCAGATGTGCCATTGCCATGATTTTCAATTTATCGAATTGAATTCGCGCGGGATTCTGGCCGACATACTTCAAAGCCCCGATTCCGGCTATCAGCCTGGGAAGACCCAGCACCAATCCAACCCCGGCTAAAAGACTGAATCCCACTCCAAGGAGAATCTTTGGAAGTGACGCGATCAATTTCTGAAGGTTGGCACTATTGATTTCAGGAAAAAGCTTGTACCAGAATTCAGCTTGCTGCTCCGCATTATAATCAACAATCATGTCGCGCCAGAAAGCCTTGGCACGATCGACAAACTCCGCGATCATCCGAAGAAGGGAGAATTTTTGATTCTCAAGAAGTTCGCTGTCAGGGGTTGGATCGAGGGTCAGCCAGTCAAAAATCGGCCTGCCTGAAACAAGGTCCTGCTTGAATGCCCCATCCGCGGTCATCTGGGGCACCAGAACTTCCACCCAGCTATGAGCCTGGTTATTACGCACCACATAGGAACCATCCTCGTTGTAATTACAACCTCGGAAGCCCTTGATCACCCGCGAGGGAATACCCAGCGACCGGAGCATCAACACCAGTCCGGAGGCATATCGCTCACAATGGCCTTTTTTCACATTCAAAAGAAAATCAACGACGGGATCAATGTTAAGGTCATCCCGTTTCAGCTCAAGGGTGTAGGTGAAATCACCACTTTGGGAAAGATAATTTGAAAGGGCGCGGGCAACCACCTCGCGATAGGTGCTTTCAATCGATGGCCTGGCCTGTTCACGCACTGCCCCCCTGGGCAGGACAACCTTTTGCAATCCATATCGTGGGGTATCCTTGATTGATTCAAGAATACCCAGGGTCCACTCCTCAAGTGCACCTATTCTGGGTGTGATCAGATCACCGAGGAATTCATTGTCGAGGGTGGCCAAGCTTCTTTCACCTTGGTTTTTAACGGGAACCACCTGGGTGTAGCCCATGGGTTGCCTGATTTTTGAAACAGCCATCGAATATTGGACTGTGCTTCCCTGCTCGTAAAAAAAAGCCATGTCCTGAAATGGTGCATCAAGAACCACGGGCAACCTTGTCTCCGGGTCACTCTTGTTGAAGCGTATGGGATCGGCAAGGAACAATCCACCGACTTTGCGTGGAACTAGCTGATAACGGAATATCAATTGCTCAGGGCCAAAAAAAGGCAGTTTGGTCTGCGCCACTTTTGGTGGGGGTTTCCTGGTTATCCTCCTGTTCCAAACTCCATTTTCATAATGTTCCAGCACGGCGCCCCGCCATCGCTGGTCCAAGGCCAGGCCAGGATACGGTTTTTCATCCACATCAGTCACGGATACAGTCATAGCGATATCGTCATTAAGCTCAACTTCACCAGTTTTGTTCAAATTCATCTGCTCTGCAAAGCCGGTCAAACTGCCACCACCAGTCCCCCTGGCCTGCCCAAACCTGAGTAATGGATTCCAGGAGGCGGAATCGGTCCTTGGAGTGATCAAAAAAAGCCCAACACTTAAAACCGCAAGCAATAAAGTCCAACCCATGCTGGGAAAAAGCCCCATGCTTCTTAGCGAAGGTCGTGACTCCGTGGGATTGGTTGATAGTTCCACCTCACCCCTGGTGGCCTGGTATCGTTTTAATATCCAAACCAGGGAGAACAAATACGTTGAGAAAAGAAACGCAAAAAAAGTGCCGGTAGTCAACACGCAAGCCAGGCTGACGTGCAACATGCCCATGCCTTGAAGAATCCAAAAATCTCTTCTTCCCTTGGGCCCGAATAATCTTAGCATCACCAAAAAAGCCAGGATCGGCCCAACAAATGGAACCAAGGCTGTGGGCATCGGAAGAGCTTGCGCAACCCCGGACTCCCTGGTCACCTTTGAAAACACCCAAACGCACCCGAAAACAGAGATAATTATCCCAAGCGCATTTGAAACCGATGTTGAAAAAACACGACGCCCCTTGCTCACATAGGAGATCCAAAGAAAAGCATAGAACAAAGGCAAAAACATGATCAGGCCTGGAACGAATGCCATTTCGGATTCGAGGAGGCATGTGGTGGAAAGTGCCAGGGCAAGGTGACCGAGGAAATGCAACTGGGGATCCAGCTCAGAATAGGATTTTTCTTCCAAGCCGCTGATATCAATCATAAAGTCTCCCCCGCCAGCGAGGGTGGCTCATAAAATCCTTTTTCGTTGGCTGTTTTGGCATCAAGGAAAGACACCAACCTACCATTCAGGGGCTCAAAAATCGAGGTGTTATCACTCCGCCTCAAGGCTAGGACCGATGGGGGAATTGTCAACTTTTCAATTTCTGGAGCGACCTTTGTGCATGAATTTTTATATTCCGTGTCATTTGTGCATGCCACTGCGCAAGCGAGATTCCGAAGAACTTCAACACCGA
>SYCV01000130.1 GCA_005786805.1 Planctomycetia bacterium
CCCTCCCGATCCTCGATTTGCATCTGGAATCCACCTGCGACCCCAAGTCCCTGGATGGAAGGCGGAACCAGCACCAAAATAAAGGGTTCCTGCATCTGGGAAAATTCCTTCTGCAGCCTGGCGACCAGAGATTCCTGCGAAAGATCCGGAGTGGTTCGCTTGGCCCAATCCGACCATGCGGCAAATGCGGTTGCACCGTTCGAGGAATTGGTGCCATCCAAGAGGGAAAACCCACCCAGCACGAACCAATGTTCAACACCGGGGGTGCTGGCAAATATTTTGCTCATGCGCTCAGTGACCTCACGGGTTCGGTCCAGCGAGGCGGCATCAGGCAACTGAACCGCTATGATCACATATCCCTGGTCCTCGGTTGGCAGGAATCCCGTGGGCGTTTTCTGGTACCACCAGCCTGTGAAGATCGCAAGGCCAGCGAATACAACCAGCACCAGCCACCACACTCGCAACAATTGCCTGATACAAAACGAATAAAACCATTCCATGGGCTTGTAGAAGAAATCGAACATCCGGGTGAAAACATTCTTGCCAGTGTACGGTCTGAGGTAAGTGGCGCATTGGGCGGGCTTCAAGGTCAGCGCGTTGACAGCGCTGATGAAAGCGGTTGCTGCAATGGTGAGAGCAAACTGGCGGTAAAGCTGGCCAGTGATACCACCCAGAAAAGCCGTTGGCAAAAAGACCGCCATCAACACCAGGGTGATTGCGATCACGGGGCCGGTCACCTCATTCATGGCTTTTATGGTTGCCTCGCGCGGAGGAACGCCCCGTTCAATATGATGGGTGGCATTTTCAACAATAACAATGGCATCATCAACAACAATACCGATGGCAAGAACCAAGCCAAACAAGGTCAGCATATTGACGGAGAACCCCAGCGATGGCATGAAGGCAAAAGCGCCAATGATGGTGACAGGAACGGTGGTTGCGGGGATCAACAATGCCCGCCAGCTTTGCAAAAAAACGAGAATTACGATCAACACCAAAAGCCCGGCTTCAAGAAGTGTTGTGTAAACACCCCGGATGGCGGCCTCAACAAACTTTGTGGTATCAAATGGAATGCTGTACTCCAATCCCTCGGGAAGGGTTGGTTTTATTTTCTCCATGGCGACATGCACCGCATGTGCCACATCAATCGCATTGGAACCCGGGAGTTGGTAGATCAGCATGTTGGCGGAATCCATGCCATTACGGGATGCGTAGGAATCATAGTTCTGCGCGCCCAGCTCAACCCTCGCAACATCGCGCAGATAAACGGTCTGGCCTGAGGAAGAGGCCTTGACGACAATTCCTTCAAACTGTTCGGGGTCGGAAAGCCTGCCCAGGGTGGTGACGGTCATTTGGAATCTTTGCCCGTCCGGGCTGGGGGGCTGGCCAACCTGCCCTGCCGCCACTTGAACATTCTGCCTGCCCAATGCCGCGATCACATCCTGGGTGGTAAGCTGCCTGGAGGCAAGCTTGTCCGGGTCCAGCCAGATACGCATGGCGTAGGCGCCCACTCCCCGCACCATCACTTCGCCAACACCATCCACCCTACTCAATTCATCGCGTAAACGCAGGGTCGCGTAATTTGAAAGGAACAACCCGTCAAATTTCTTGCTGGGTGATGTCAAAGTCACAGCCATGATGATGTTCGACGATTGCTTCTTCACGGATAAGCCCTGCCTGCGAACCTCCTCGGGCAGGCTGGGCTGGGCGATCGCAACGCGAGTCTGCACCAGCACCTGCGCATCATCAAGGTTGGTTCCAATCTCAAAAGTTATCGTCAAGGCGTAGGTTCCATCCGCGGAACTAGTGGAGGACATGTACATCATGTTCTCGACACCATTGACCTGCTGCTCGATGGGGGCTGCGACGGTGTCTGCGACAACCTTTGCGTTGGCACCGGGATAAACCGCACTGACTACAACCGTGGGCGGAACAATCGCGGGATAACGCTCAACAGGTAATCGATACAGCGCAACAACGCCAAGAAGTATGGTGACGATGGCGATCACATTTGCAAAAACAGGGCGGTCGATGAAGAACTTGGAAAGCATGAGGCACTCAGGATTCCTTCAATGTGGAGGTGAATTATTTCGTTGCTTGGGTCACTGGCGCCTTCAACTCCCATGCCTGGGGGGCAACGGGCGAACCAGGGCGGGCTTTTGTCAACCCATTCACCACCACACGATCATCAATACTTAATCCACTTTCTATCGAGACAACCGCGGGCAATTGAATCACCTGATCTTTGCCATCGGGGCCGGCGGTGGTTGAATGCAGCGTCCAACCTTGGGGCTGGGCGGCAGTCGAACGAATCCCCTTGTAAATTTGCGGACCAACCTGCACGGTTCGCTTTTGGACGATATCACCCTCACTGATGACATAAACAAACCGCCCTTCCTGCCCCGTCATCAACGCATCCTCAGGAATCGCAGGCAACGACCTGGGATCGCCTGAAGGAACACGAACCCTCGCATAAAGCCCCGGGTATAAAAAATGAGCATTACCTGGTGGTATTCTGGGATTGGGAATTCGACCCCGGACCCTTACAGTTCCGGTGCCGATGTCCACCCTGTTTTCCCTGAAATCAATATTGCCCTTGTGGGGAAAACCCTCTTCGGAGGTGACACCAACTTCCAAGGGAAGAGAGCCACTAAGCACATCAGGTGTTTTGCCCGCAAGGCGGGATCGCTGGAAATCAACCAGGTCTCGCTCGGGTATGTCGAAAAACACAAACAATGGATCCATGCTGACAATGGTGGTAAGCAAAGTCGGTTCGTTCTGGCCAACCAGGTTTCCCCGAGTTACAAGGGCCCGGCTTATCTGTCCGCTGATCGGTGAATGAATTTCAGTGAAACTGAGTTGAAGCTTGGCGCCCTCCAATGCGGCCTGGGCTTGCATCATGGTGGCCGCCGCCGTGTCGCGAACCGCGACGCGCTGTTCAAAATCCTCCGTGCCAACGGCCCGTGTGCCGATCAACCTGCTGCCCCGGTCCGCCTCGGAGCGGAATCGCTCATATTCAGTGGAGGCTTTTTTTAGGTCAGCATCGGCTTTCTTGACGGCGGCAGAATGCTCGCGGGGATCAATCTTGAATAAAAGGTCACCCTTTTTGACTTCATCCCCCTCCTTGAATGCGATCTCATTCAGGAAACCTTTCACCCGGGCTTGAACATGCACGGTCTCGATGGCATCGAGATTCCCATTATACTCGTTATAACTTTGAACCTTGAAAGGTATTGGTTTAGCCACGCTGACCACGGGTGCGGGTGGAGCGCCGGGGGCCAACCTTTTTTGATTGCAACCCAAAAAGCTTATTGAAATGCAAAGTAGCACTGCAAAAACACCCAGGCTACGAGATATAAATACCAAAGGACAACTCCGTAGAAACAAGCTGGTTACCACATGTTTTCAACAATCAATGGCCACCGCACATCTACTAATATCATACAGAGTGGGCAACAGGTTGGATTACCGCAGGTTTCAAGTTAAAAACAATCGGTACACGAGCGGTGATTATGTAGTCACATCGTATGCGAATTAAAACCGTTAATAAAGCCCAGCGGTGACGATAACTGCTGGGATTACTTTTCAGAAGGCAGGAGTTTTAACATCGCCTTGCCCATGGAATCGCCAATCAGATAATAAGTCTCCGCGTTTGAATTCCAATGGTATCCTTGGTTGCTGGGAGATTGCTCTTTTGGCCTCCAGAAATTCCTGGTGCCAACAAAAGCCACATTCCCCTTGAATTCCTCCTGCTCAGCAACAGCAGCCTGGGCCTTCATCAATGAAAGTGCCCGTGGATGATTCTCCTCCGGACCGGTCATGCCGGTTTCAGCGATCACAAAAGGGAGCCTGGGGACACCAAGTTCCTTACGGATATCATTGATAAAGTGTGTCATGTTGCGCTGGTATTCAGCGTTAAATTTATCATTGATGCGGTCATTCCAACCCTGGTGCCATCCAAATCCCGCAATCACATATTTTCCATCGCTGCCCGGCACGATATCCTTGATGTTTGCAAGGGCGGTTTTGGTCAGGGCAAGGATATCGCGATAATACTTGCCTACAATTGCTGGATCCTTGGCGATTGCCTCATCGGTTTTTTCACCAAGGGAATAAGGTACTTTGCCCGCGCTGGGAGATCGAAAATCAACCGCCAGGCTCTTGCCACCCCATGCACATTTGATCAACAAAATCGGGTCCTCCATCGCATCCCCCACCACCCAGCCAAAGCCAAGTTCGGGCCCAATGGTTTCTTTTTTAGCCCCAAACCCAACCGTTAGAGGTCCCTTGCGATCGAGGTATGTGATCCAGACATCATCACGGATACGCCAGTTCCCGGAAGCATCCACAAGCTTGGAGTACTGTTTCGAGGTTGCAGCATCCTTCACCACATATTCCAAAGATCCTTTGCCGCCATTGCGCTGCGGTTCAGATTTAATTACACCGGCACCCTCCATGTTTGATTGCCCCGCAAGGATAAACACCCTTACTGGCTTGGCATGCAAGTCCGCACAGAAAACAACCGCGACAAACATATTCAAAACGCAAAAAATAAATTTATTCATGTCAACATCTACTCCCTTAAAAAATCAAAGACCTATGATGATTTTAATCCATGCCTTCAAAGGTCCACAAACAATTAAAAGGGAATATCGACATTAATCAGAAATTGATGAATCAAGCAAACTATACCGACCCAAGTGAATTAAAGCCTTATCGTTAAACCCGTTTGACATGAAAGAAAAAGTGAAGTCAAATAATCGCATGAAAGTAAAAAATATATTATGCGCAAACACCCTTGCGCTGAGAAAAAATTTCATCCGTCCTAATTCTCAACAAAGAACCAAATTGACGGAATTGATAAAAACTGACAAGGATACAAGGGCTCGGTTTGAAACCTTGAAACGCGCCACGGACAAAGCACATGGAGAAAAGCCAAATCCCATTCAGGGTTGTGATGCCGGGGGGTGGGCCGCCGGGTGTCGAATTACCCATCCTGGAAATCCTTGATAAATGCCGTGCGTAAAAATAAATTACTCAACAGGAATGAACATTGAGCGAAAATATCACGATTAAAACAACCGGGGCAAAAAATACAGACCGCCAGCATTATCTTGATGCGTTGCGTGCTTTTGCCATGTTCCTTGGAATTGGATTGCATGCGTCCCTGAGTTTTATCGCCGTCCCCTGGCCGGTCCAGGATATCACACAACCCAAAATTTTTATTTTCTTGCTATTAATCATCCATGGTTTTCGAATGCCCTTGTTTTTCATCCTGAGTGGTTATTTCACCATGATGATTTTTCGCAAAAAAAACATCAAATCATTGATATTGCAAAGAACCCTGCGCATTTTTCTTCCCTGCGTGATTGGATGCGTCACCATAATCCCATTGATTGATCATATTTCAAGGGAAGCCATAAAAGCCGGCTCGATAAGTGTGAGACTGGATGACAAATCCCTTGCGGGAGTAATTCGCACAGGTGATAGAAAAACCATCAATATATTCCTTACAAACCCTGAAGAACTTGAAAAACCAGATGATAAACTAGGCGTCAAACCCCTCTCATGGGCCGCCATGAATGGAGATCTTGAAACGGTTTCCCAATTAATCAAGCGGGGTGTGGATGTAAACTCAACCAACAAGGACGGAACCACCGCATTGCATGGCGCGGCTTTTTTAGGCAGGGATGAAATTGTAAAGCTTCTTTTATTCAATGACATTAATGCCAGCATACGAAGCAACGCTGGTTTCAATGCCTTCGAAAGCACATACGCGGATCAAAAAACAACAGCTTCCATCCTGGCAATTTTGGGCATCCAACCACCCGATGAATCAGAGTTGACAACCGGAAGAATCAGTGTTCGCAACAGATTATTGCCCTACCAATTCTCAGTACCCGCTTCAAATAACCAGGCCCAGGGAACTGAAACCAATAAACCAAAAAAGCAAAATGAATTTTACATTCAATACCATAACTGGCTTAATTCAAATTCTTTCCTGGTAAATATCGGCAACTATCAAGTACATTTGTTTAAAACCAATATTTTCCACCACCTTTGGTTCCTTTGGTACATTTGCTGGATGCTTGTGTTATTACTGGTTTTTTTCAACCTGGGTACCCTTTTATCACGCAACTTAAGCACCAACGCCCTTCAATTTCTCAAAAAAACCATGCTTTGTATTTTAATCCCGGCCCCTTTGTTGCCGCTTTCCCTGATGGGTGATATTCTTGGACCCGACACTTATACCGGGATTCTACCTCCCCCGCACCTGTTGCTTTATTACTTGATCTTTTTCAGTTTTGGCTTGATCTACTTCGACATTGATGATCACAAATGCAAGCTCACACGCCATTGGCGCATCATGCTTCCCATTGCTTTGATGGTGATTATCCCTGGGGAGGTTATTTTCAAGGAAAACCCGCCGCTGAGACTTTTAATGCAAACCCTTTACACATGGAACATGGCATTTGGAATGATGGGGATGTTTCACGCATTCATCAAAAATGAAAACCCTTACATTCGTTATTTATCAGATTCCTCTTACTGGCTTTACATTATACATCTGCCCCTGGTAATAGAGTTGCAATTCCTCGTGAGAGATTGGCCCACCAATGCATTCTTGAAATTCCTTCTGATCAATATCACGACAATGATCCTGCTTCTTACCAGCTATCATCTACTGGTTCGCTCGACATGGATTGGATTGCTGCTCAATGGCAGAATGATGCCATGGGTCACAAAGGCTTCCACCACGCAAACAACAAGTTAAAACAGGAAGGTTGGATCTACTTCTTCTTGGGAGCGACCTTGTTCTCAAGGTGCTTGGCAAGGTCGGCGGGATCAAGTTTATTTGGAGCGCCTGTTTCCGGAATCTCAAGCCCGGCACTCCAGAGAATTCCATTCACGACCAACTGCCGCAATCCATCTTTCCCCCAATTGGATTGCATGTGCCCGCCCGTGTACGAGAAAGCCCGGGCACCCTTCGAGGATTCAAAGGCCCAACCAACAGTCTCGGGGTTTGGCGCGTTTTTCTTGGACGATGCAGTGGTCCGCATTTTTTCGGGCGGGTTGATCATCACCAATGGAGTGACACCCTTGGAGGCAAAGTTCATGTGAAACAACCAGCCTTCATCGACTTCGAAAGGGGTCACACCCCGTGTGATAGGGTGCTTGGCGAATTGATCAACTGTTGAAACCCAATGTCCCCTGCAGGAAAGCCCCTTTTCCCAGACCCCGCCCGCCCATTCCAATGCAAGGCTTTTGCGATCAGCAGGATACTCTATGCAATTATGAAGATGCACAAGGCCCGCGCCCTTGGAAACCGCATTTTCAATCACCTTGAGCTTTGATGGCTCCAGGTAAGCTTGCTTGCCATCGCCTGAAAGAAAAAAGACGATCGATGAGGCACCTTCAAAGACCTTCTCGTTTTTAGGCCAGCCATCACGCACCAATATGGGGTGCACCCCCGTGGTCTGTTGAATCATGTTTGCAAGAAGGACTATGCCGGCGAAATATTCATGTTCCCCCGTTGGCTTGGATTCAGGTTTGCCTGCGATGAGCACGATCTTTTTTGCTTTTTCAGAAGTGGGTAATTGCTCAAGTTTGGGGGCATCCCAAAAGGCAACTGTTGCGGAAACAGAAACTAGCAGGGCAATCAAAGCTGCGAATCGCATGGTAATATCTCCAAGGTGATAATTGATTACCAATTATAATGCGGGTTTCAAAAATCACATGCAAGTGGAATTTGAATTGAATGCTGATATTGATGAAAAACCGGTCAGGCAGCCATGCGTTTTTCAGGACTCATCTCACGGACAAGGGCGGACTTCATTACATCCTCAAGGGCAACAATCGCCCTGGCAGCGGTCGCACCATCCATCACGCGGTGATCAAAGGTGAGGCGAACATCCACATTGCCTTCCTTGTCAAGCATGCCGTAATGGATTTGTGTTGTGACTATGGGCATGAGGTTCAGCAGACCTGCGCCCATGGAACCAACCGAGGAAATTGCAAAGGTACCGAAATTATGGCAGCGCCTTGGGCCTTCCACATTAAGGGTGTACCACCATACAAACTTGCGGATGATTGAAGGCACATAACTAAGGGCACGAGTGCGGGTATATGACCGAACTTCCTCAATTGGATCATCCTTGTGGTGTTTTATGATCTGGTCGATTTCAGATAGGGAGCGATTTTCAGGCCCGCGCACATACCCGTAGATCACGATATTCTCATCATTCACAATCCTCTCTACATTTATCGAGGCGACGCTATGGGGGTGCTCATAAAACTTCGGCCACGGGAAACTCATGAAACTTCTGCGTAATTCAGGAAAATCCAAGGCAACCAAGCCATAGCCCTTGGCAAATATACTTGTCCAACTTGGTTTATCAGGGCTCATCTGCCTGGCAATTTTCACTGCGGATAAATTCATCCTTCGTTCAACCGTGGCAGTGGGAATCTTTGCGCTAAAATGCATCAAATCCAAGACGATTTTTCTGAATGGGGAAAGAGAGAGATAGTGCCCGGATTTTTTTGTCATTTACCACACAGCCTAAACAAGCGCTTATCTTGGGAAAGTAACAAGGTAGTCTAATTGCAAATGAACTTATTTATCAATATCGGTTTAAAGGAAGGAAAACTGACGGAAAATAGCAGAAATGTCATGATTTTATCAAATCTCCCTGACAATATAGGGGGAATGAAGCGATTATTAATCTTTGAAAATAAAACCGACAAGAGTATTCTGTCCCATGGTTTCATTCATTCCCTTAAAACTGTTCAGGAATCATCCATGCGGGTAATTTTAACAACCTTGATTGCCATACTCCTACTTTCCCCAAAATTATTGGCTGCGGAACCAAAGGCCTATCTGAATATTCCCTACACTGAGGCTAAAAACGAAAAACAATCGCTTGATCTGTTCGCGCCTCCTGATGCCAAAAACCTTCCCATTATATTCTGGATTCATGGGGGTGGTTGGCAGGCAGGCAACAAGGAAGATGTGCAAATCAAGCCCAAGGCATTCACCGAAAAAGGGTTTCTTTTCGTATCCACCAATTACCGATTGATTCCCGCTGCATCCATCAAGGAGATGGCGGGGGATATCGCGAAATCAATCCGCTGGGTTTATGACCACGCAAAAGATTATGGTGGTGACCCAGCCACCTTTCTTGTAATGGGACATTCCGCTGGGGCGCAGCTTGCCGCACTGCTCTCCACTGATGATTCCTACCTGAAGGCGGAGAAATTACCTCTGACAATCATCAAGGGATGCGTGCCGGTGGATGGCGACACCTACGATGTGCCAATGCAAATCTCCGTGGTGATAGAACGAAGCGCCATCAGCTACCGGAAAAAATTCGGGGATGAAAAGCAACAGAAAGAATTATCACCTGTAACCCATGTCGCTAAGGGTAAAAACATCCCGCCGTTTTTGATACTGCATGTTGCGGGCCACCCTGAAACCGGTGGCCAATCACAACGATTGGTCAAGGAATTGCAGGCAGCGGGGATTTACGCGAGCGCGTACCCATCCGAGGGAAAAACGCATGGAACCATAAACGCAGACCTCGGGAAACCCGATGACAAACCGACCCAGGAACTTTACAAGTTCCTAAAAAAAGTCCTAATGAAACAATAACCCCATTCCTTTATTTGAAAGGCTCTTGTCATGAAAAAATTAATTTTTGGCGCGATGGCATTATTGCTTTTCACCACGATGGTCAAAGCAGAGGATGTCGATGAGCTTGCCAAAAAAGCAGTGGTTGATTTCCTTGAGGCTTTCAAATCGAACAACCCGGAATCCGCGATAAAAATCACAGGGACTCCTTTCTATTTGAAAAACCAGGATCTCATCAAGGACAAGGCCGATTTGGGAAAATACATCTCCGAGGAATTCAAAAAAAACGCGGGCAAGGTGAATGACCTCGCTTATTCATTCAATGAGATCCATGCATATGAAAATATCAAGGACCAAGTGACAGAAGATAAGGAAAAAATCAACGAGGTTTTAAAAAATGGTGATCGGGCGGTTCTGATGGAAGTGAAAATAGGGAATAAGGAATCGACGGTTGCATTCGCAGTCGCGTTACGCCAAGGAAAAGCCTTGGTGGTTGGCGTAAGCAAAGTTTCAGGGAAATAGCAGGCAATTCAATACAAAAGACAGATAACTAGATGGGCCAAAATTTGTGATTATCGCACGATTTTTGGCCCCTTTGGTTCATTCCCATCGCATATAAAAGTGAGGCGACAAAGTGTTGGACAATTTATTTTAAAAATAAATACTTTTTGAGATCGCTTTGTGCATATTTGTTGTTACGGCATGTTATAATACAAGGGCTAAAACCCGTTAAATCAAGAGGGCGATTTCATGATACGCTTTTTAACCCTGACCGCGATGATTATCCCACTAGCCTACATCAATGACACCCGTGGGGCCTGAGGCATCGGCCCTTCAAGGTCCACCTGTACGGTCGGAATCACCAAAACATTTTCTGGTTCAAACGGGAACAATTCCCAGGCTCTATCGCCCGCTATTACAAATCTGGTCAATAATATAAGCATGGCCAACACCAACCTGGCGGCGGCTGGCACATTTTATGGCGGCCACAAAGGCAAAGCCATCGAGGAGCTCAACAAGGCCCTGAAAATGATCAACATATACGCGCCCCAAACAAAAAATATCAAGACCATGGCGGTAAAGGAATCCAGCTCCAGCTCTCAATCCCAAGGCAAGGGCTCAAGCGTGTCAGACAGAAAATTAAGGCAGGCAAAGCAAGCAATTGAGAATTCAATCGAGATCATGTATGCAACCAGAAATCCCAGTTTTGAAAATCAACTCCTGGTTTCATACTTCAAGAGAGCAAGCAAAGAAATCGACCTTGCGCTAAAGTATTAAAAAACCAAATACGACAAGTAAACGAGGTAGGTTCATTTCAGTGAACCTGCCTCGCTTGTTTTTATCATGGCCAATACTTGCAAAGATGTTTATTTAAGATCAATCTTAAGTGAGTTCTTTTCGCCAGCCTTGATTTCAACCGAGATATCCGTGGAATTAACCGATTCGTATTTGGCAGGGATATCAGATTTAAAGCCTCCTGGGGGTGGTGGGGCGAGAACACCGGGGGAAATCTCCTTGGTCATATTTTTTGCAGCAGTGACTTTGTATTTGCCTATGGGGGCCCCATCATCCTTGCCATAGGTGGAAATGGAAAACTTCCCATCCTTGTCGGACATGCCTCGGGGAGCAACCTTGCCCTCGGAGTGATGCAGGGAAATGGAAACTTCCGCTGCCGGTTTCCCATTGAGGGTGACAATGCCATCCACGGGTGTGGTGGAAAGTTTTTCCGGTCCCTTGGGCGCATCAGAACCACAGCCTGATATGGCAAACACGAGGGAAATAAATCCAAAAGGAATAAGTAGTTTCATGATCATTCTTTCTAAAAACTAAGATTATTGAGAGATGGGTTCTTCGCCCGCACGGGTACCCATGGCACCAAAAACACCAAACGGACTTGGGCCGGTAAGGCCGGTACCTGTCGCATTCTGGTTGCCAGAATCAATATTATTGGTGATGAACCTTACTGATGCATCGCCAAAAACAGCAACAACTCCACCAGTGTGGGTGCTACTGGGCGGGTACATACCTGAACCTGCATCCCATGCGACATAACAACAGGCGGGACTGCTGTTTGGTGCGGCATTTGTTGAAATACCTGTGAAGCCTGATCCACCATCATGCCAGCGCACACCAGACCAAGTTTTAAGATCACCTTGTGGAATCGATGCCGGAAAAGATCGGTTTGCAAAATCAAAGGAAGCCCTGCATTGATTCGGAGTGGTGAACCAATTTCCTTGAGGAGCGTAAGTCATGGTCATATCACGGGCGCTCGCGCTTGTTGCCCTTCTTCGTTCCGACATTGCAAGCGTATTACTGGTTCCATCCTTGATATCTTTAAATTTAAGGCCGGTACGCACCCCAGATAAGGCAGGGGTCTGATTGGAAGTAAACATTCCACGCTCACGGGCAAATTGAATCTGGTCGATTGAATCGCCCAGGCAAAACATGTAGTTAGTATGCTGGGTGGTGTTGGAAGCTGGTAATGGAGCGGGATCGGAAGGGCATAACAACCCCGGAATTTTTTGGTTTTGA
>SYCV01000017.1 GCA_005786805.1 Planctomycetia bacterium
AGGGTTCGGCGCGACATCAACGCCACCTTTAAGTTCAACATCGCCCATGCCTCCAACCAGGAGTAGTAATGCAATTCAATTTAATGTGAATGAAGGCCCTGCTAGAAGGACGGAGTTCATTCCTGCTGATCCAAGTGGAAAAATCTCACCCGTAGGCGCGATTCCGATGGGAAATAATGGTGGCTACATCGCACCAGTCGCCCCCACTGACCCTGCAACACAAATTCCTCAAAGACCACTCGGGCCAAACGAGATTATTTCCGCGCCACCAATCAATGGAAGTAGCCCGACCAATGGCACCAACCCCGGAGCTGGCGCCGTGTTGACTATTCCATCCAACAATAACGCCCCGATCATGCCGGTTCCACCGCCAGGCACCGTGAGCACCGCTTCAAACCAGTTGTTTTCCCCCACACCGGTAACCCCTGTTGCCCCGGCTTCCGCAGTGCTTAGCGCCCCGCGGGTTGATAGCTGGACCGAGCAGGCTTATGTTTGCAAACCAGGTGAAACCTATGCAAGCATCAGCCAGAAAATTTATGGCAATCCTGAATATTCAAAGGCATTGCAAATGTGGAATGAAAATCACCCCAGGGCCAGGATCGATGCACCTAAAAGCGGATTATTGCTTCCCGGCCAGGAGATTTATTATCCACCCACCCAGGAACTCGCCCGAAGGTATGGCAACTTCATGCCCAAGGTTTCCCAGACAGGAGTGTCAGAAACTGCTAACCCCGGGGTTCAACGCGCGAACTGATGATCTAAGTTTTAAAGTCATACATAACCGCAGGGCTAAAAATCCTGCGGTTTTTTCATGAACCTGCAATTATTCTAATTGATCCCTTAAGGCATTCGATCTTTTTCAAATTCCCACCCAGACTTATACCTTCTTTTTTCAGCATAACCTCGGGCATAATGACAATGCCATTATCCCCGGTGCTAATCCCATCAATATCACCGGTCTGGTCGCTGATGAATTCAATCAACATATTCTTGAACAACGCAGCGGGCATTCCCTGAATTTTAAAATCCTTGAAGTTCACGGCTATATTGTTGCTGGACAGTTCGATATGTAAAAGCACCTTGAATTTGATCGGGAACATGACAGCGAAATACTTACCTTCGAGCGAAACTTCCCCCTCATCCATGACCACCTTAAGTTCCTGCAGATTTGTCCCCTTGGGTAACTTTGATGAAATCAATGCGTTCAATGGGGTTTCATCGATACGAAGAGAGAGGTTTTCAATTTCCATGGTTTCTCACAAAATAAAGCGGACTATTTGGGTTACCAACTCTTTTTATGGTAGTGAACCGGGAGAGGAAAATCTGATCTCAAGGTAAGTTTCTTCAAATAATGGCACCCTGCCCCTGCTTGCAACCCCATCCATCTCAAGCAAATTCCTGCCCAACATCATGCCATCAATTCGAAATTCAAAGCTTTCATTCATCAAGGTGCATCCGATTTCCCTATGGTTCCAAAACACCTTGAATTCAAACCCTGGCTTTGCGATCACCAGATAAACCGACTCCCCTTCAACCAGATTTCCCGGCCTCCCCAGGTTTCTGCTGATCCGAAAACCCGAGCCGTCAGGCATTTCAGGAATCAGGCATGGAATATTCATGGTTTTTTCCGGCAAGGGCAATCCTGCTGAATTTACCCTGTAACGCCATGGGCCACGCAATCGAATTTGATGAGGATTCATGATTAAACCATATTTCAAAACTGGGCAAACAACACCGATTATTGTATGGTGTTATCTTCGGGTTGTGACCCTGATTATCAATCAAACAAGGAGCGGGAATGAGTGCGCGTAAAAAAACCAAGCTAGGAATCCTGGGAGTTGCAAAAATCAACAACCGGGTGATCCCATCTTTTGCAAGAACCCATTACACCGAACTGGCAGCCATAGCAAGCAGATCGCAGGATAAAGCTGATGCCGCGGCCAAGGAAGCCAGTATTCCCAAAGCTTATGGTTCTTACGAGGCACTCCTCAAGGATCCCGATATTGACATCATCTACAATCCACTGCCCAACCACCTTCATGGGGAATGGACAAAAAAAGCCGCGGACCATGGCAAGCATGTGATATGTGAAAAGCCTCTCGCACCCACAGCAAAAGAGGCCGAGGAGATCGTTGCATACTGTCATAAAAAAGGCGTGAAGCTGATGGATGGCTTCATGTGGCCTCACCATCCACGCACTGAAAAAATCAAATCCTTCCTGAAAAACGGCCAAATTGGCAACATCATGAGAATACACGGGGTATTCACTTTTTTCATGGAAGACTTGAACAGTGGCAATGTCCGCTTATTTCCGGAAATGGGAGGCGGTGGCTTGCTCGATGTCGGTTGTTATCCCATTTTTGGCATTCGCTGGGCGATGGAATCTGAACCCATCAGTGTTTATGCCCAGGCTCAGTACCACCGAGGTGTCGATGTTGCGATGACGGGTATTTTGAATTTTGCAGATGGCAGGGTTGCAAGTTTTGATTGTGGCTTCACGATGCCGGTACGGATGGGATTTGAAATTGTAGGAAGTGATGGAGTATTAAATATCCCCAACTTCTGGCTGCCCGAGCAACATGCAGGTTTCAACATCACAAGAAACGGCCACCTTGAAAATCATCATGTTCCCGGGTTTGATCAAATAGCACTGATGCATGATCATTTCAGCCAGGCAATTTTGAATAAAACCCCGGTGATCCCTGACCCGATGGAAGCCGTGAAAACACTTCGGGTGCTTGATGCACTTTCAAAATCAGCCAGGGAGTCCCGGATTATTCACTTATAAAATGACAAAACATCTAGGATAATCCAAAGCCCACCCGTCCACTGGGTGGGGCTCTTTTTTTAATAACGAAAGTTTAAAGTTGTGAAAACACCGACCCCTTCGGCAGGCTCAGGGACCCGAGGAAAAAGGATGTGGACTTGGTGGATTAGTTTTAAGCCCACCCACTGCGCTGGGTGGGGCTCTTTTTTTATTAACGAAGGTTTAAAATTGTGAAAACACCGACCCCTTCGGCAGGCTCAGGGACCCGAGGAAAAAGGATGTGGACTTAGTAGATTAGTTTTAAGCCCACCCACTGCGCTGGGTGGGGCTCTTTTTTAATAACAAAAGTTTAAAGTTGTGAAAACACCGACCCCTTCGGCAGGCTCAGGGACCCGAGAAAAAAGGATGTGGACTTGGTGGATTAGTTTTAAGCCCACCCACTCCG
>SYCV01000131.1 GCA_005786805.1 Planctomycetia bacterium
GAAGTCTAAAGCCCGGTTTATTGGGGGTTGAAGCTCTTTTTCGTGCTTGAGGAATAAATTATGATAAGTTAAAATAATTATAATTTCAAACGAATTATTAAGAGCCTGCTAGGTCAAATACTATAACAAGACCGGTTTTTGGGACTAAATCATGGGTTTAATTGAGGGAAATCCCACTAACAAAATCTTTGATTGGGAGAGCTTTCGACGATTTACAACTTTTCATAACAGACAAGAGTTGATTCTAGGTCTTTCTAGCTTGGTCGTAGGTTGTGCATCGTTTATTTTTATGTGCAATTTCTCTTTTTCCGCTCAGGACAAGCAGGTTTCTTCAGAAGTCCCCGTCGAAATCCTTAAGTTTTCAACAGGATCTGAAAGTAAGGCGGAATACGATAAATCCGTAAAGCCTTTTATTGTCAAGCATTGTGTTTCGTGCCATGGGCCTAAGAAAGCCGATGGAGAAAATCTCGACCTCACCACATTGGATCCGGATATGAAATCCAGCACCAGTGGTGGTCGTTGGGCGATGGTTTTGGAGAAGCTTACTATTGGTGAGATGCCGCCAAAAAACAAACCTCGCCCATCAGACGATGAACTGGTGGCTGTGGGTAGGTGGGCCCATGCCGAGGCAAAGCGGGCAGGTCGCCCATTTACCCGTAGGTTTGCCCATAACAACGGTAATTTAATTCCCCATGAGGTCCTTTTTAATCCCAAGAACATTCCTCCATTTGATGGTGGGCCATCCATCCGTAGAATCAGCCCGGAAATTTACTCGGCATTCACCAACGAACTTGCGAAGAATCAAACTGGAATAGCTCAACCATTCTCACATGAAGGCCAAAACACTTTCAAGGACACTGGCTCACCTAGGATGGATGAGCCGGTGACCGCCCAACTTCTTCAGAATGCATTGGTGATCGTGGAAGCACAAACCGCACACAAGATTGAAGATGGTAAAATCAAGGGAAACCTGCCCAGGGAATTTTCCGCACTGTTTAATCCTAATTCGATGCCTACCAGCATGGAGATGGAGTCGGCGATCGTCAAGCAGTTTGAAATCGTACTCAAGCGGATACCGACCACCGATGAAAAAGCCCGGTTCGTGGGTCTGATGAAAAAGAATATTGACGAGGCAGGGCGCACACTTGGGGTTCGCTACACACTTGCGTCTGTTCTGTTGAAGTCGGAGGCGGTTTTTCGGATGGAAATGGGGACTGGTAACCCAGATGCGAAGGGTCGCATTCGACTTGCCCCCCGCGAGATAGCCTATGCAATTGCGTACGCGCTTACCGACAAGCGCCCCGATGTGGAACTTCTTGCCGCTGCCGCCAATGGTGGGTTGGCCACAGATGATGGTGTAGCAAGGCAGGTGCTTAGGATGCTTGAAAATCCGAAGCTTGAAAAGTCTAGAATTTCAAGATTCTTTCGTGAGTATTTCGCCTATGATCGCGCCATCGATGTATTCAAGGATGAGAAAGGCGCGTTAAATCACCCCGGACACGATGCACGCGCGCTGGTTGAAGATACCGATCAACTTGTGCTTTTGATTTTGGAGCGGGACAAGGAGGTTCTTCGGGAATTGCTTACAACGAATAAGAGCTTTGTGGCGTACAAAAGTGCCGCAACCATTAAGAAGCAGCGGGCAGAGGCATTAGCCAAATACGAATCCGAGTTGAAAAAGAGCCCGAAGAAATTCGAGAATAAGACTTACAAGCCCCCTGGTCGAAGTATATACGAGTCTTATGGGCTGAAGGATTTCCCGGACCAGCAACCGGTGGAGCTTCCCGCAAACGAAAGAAGTGGTATTTTAACCCAGCCTTCCTGGCTGGTTGCCCATTCAACTTCGTTTGACAATCATGCTATCCATCGAGGCAAGTGGATTCGCGAACGATTGCTGGGAAATGTTGTGCCTGATGTTCCGATCACTGTCGATGCCCAGTTGCCGGACGCTCCTGAGAAAACCTTACGAGAGAGGATGGCAGTAACTCAGCAGGCATATTGCTGGAAATGCCACCAGTTGATGAACGACCTTGCCTATCCGCTGGAACAATATGATCATTTTGGTCGCTTTCGTTTGGAGGAACAAGTTCTAGACCTCGAGGCGACTGTGAAAAATACCGATAAAAAAGGAAAATCAGTCGGGCCTGTGATGCGGAATGTCAAGTTGAACACCGCTGGCGTGATTGCCCATGTAGGCGACCCTTCACTTGAGGGAGATATAATGAACCCGGCAGAATTAATGAAGAAGCTGGCTGCCTCGGAACGAGTTGAGCAGGTGTTTATCCGCCATTGTTTCCGCTATTGGTTGGGTCGTAATGAATCTCCGGGTGACGCCGCAACACTCCAATCGATCCACAAGGCTTATCGGAGTAGTGGTGGCAGCATGAAGTCGTTGATTACAAGCTTATTATCCAGCGAGTCTTTCCTGTATCGCATGCCTGAATCCAGAAAGTGACCATTTAGCGGAGATTATAATATGTTTATGGACCGACGAAATGCTCTGAAGGCACTGGGCGCATCTGCCGGGGCTTCATTTCTTAGTCCCATGTTGGCAAAAATTGAAGCTCAGGCTTCCGGAAAACCCATAACAAACAAGCGCTTTGTTTTTGTCGTTGAAAGCAATGGAGTCCGCCCTGAGCAACTTGCCCCTGCCGGCCTTAAAAGGGAATCCCGCAAGCAGGAGGCGTTGAACGGTCCTGCACAGTTCCTGGATGTAACCTTGATGGATAAGGAACTACCTTTTTCCCTGGAACCGATAAATGCTTGGAAGGATAAGATCACAATAGTCCAGGGCCTTTCAGGTCGTGTGTGCGGTGGTGGGCACTCGAATAACTTTCAGGCCCTTGGGGCTTTTGGTGGTGGCCGGGGTAATGGTGGGGAAAGCATGGCAATACTGGGAGAGACTATTGATGGGGCGCTCGCGAAGGCAATTCCGGGCATTTTCCCACACATAGGCCTTGGTATTTCCAAGCGAACAGAAAATAATGTGATCTATAACATTTCAGCCATTGGACCCAATAAAGGTTTGCCTACGATGGTGAACCCTTCCAACGCCTACAGCACCCTGTTCGGGATCGTTGCAGATGGTGCCGCCAAGCAAGAATTCATAGCCAGGAATAATTTGCTCGACTTCCTCAAGGATGATTTAAGAAAAGCTGAGGCGAACACCGCAGGTGCGGAAAAAGAGCAGTTCCATGCGTATCTAGAAACATTTGAGACGCTGCGCAACAGGCAAAGCAGGCTTAATGAAATCAAGCATACCTTGCGTGAGAAAGGCCCGGTTGTATCTGACAAATACAAGAGCACCATAGAGACCGACAGGCTGGATGCCCAGTTTGACTTGGGAGCTGCCGCACTCATCTGCGGCTTGACCAATGTACTAACCCTTTCCAGTGCCGCGGGCATCCGCGACTTTGACATTACTTTCAAAGGCTTGGGGCTAAACATCGACAAACATTCGATCGGCCATGGTGGCAGCTTCCAAGGAAAGACCTGGTCGGATCTTTACAATATCATCCGAAGGTATCATTTCGACCTGATCGCTGGTCTGATGAAAAAGCTTGAGAGAGTGCCCGAGGGCAATGGCACCATGCTTGACAACACCGTGATCGTGTACCTTTCTGATGGCGCTGAGGGGCACCATAGTCGTTGCTGGGAATGGCCGATGGTCGTGATTGGTGATATGGGTGGCAAACTTAGGACCGGGCGTTATGTCGATTACCCGGGCTATGGCCAGAAGGGGCATCGCACAACTGCAATCATGTACCTTACACTGCTCCACCTTGCTGGTTTCAAGCGTGACACCTTCGGGATGCCTGATCCGACACTCAAAGACCTGGATCAAACTGGTCCGCTCGAGGAGCTGTTTGCGTGATAACGCGGTAATCATGGTGTTGTCATGTTTTTCCAGCCGGTTGTATTTTTCACCATGAATAGCCAGACTTGGATAGGAATGTATTTCCAAGCTTTTAGAGCATAAGTAATCAATGAAGAAGTTGAGTTGGCCTTGTCATATTTTAGGATAAAAGTAGCGCTAATCATTTAAATCATCGGCTAGGTCTGTAACTTGCTAAAAAAGAGTCCCTAGTAGGTGAAACAGTCCGGGAATTCAACATGACAAAAATTATATTAGTTGTCTTTATTGTGTTGATTCCGATTTCCGCAGATGCTGCTGACTCCCAATCCTGGCCATGTTATCAAGGCCCCAATGCAAATTTCAGTGCCACAGAATATGGTTTGGCGTTGGTTGACGATTTGAAGGACGCCCGGCTTGTATGGAAGAGTCAGGAGCCAACTCCCCCTGGGGCAGCGCAGAGCCCAAGGTATGGTGGACATGGTTGGTCAAATTCACTCTTGGACTTTAAGCCAATAAAGATTCCGCTAATGGGTGGTGGCGAAGCAACTTCCGGTGGGGGTATCCCATTGCCTGGAGGTGGAGCAAGCAGTCTTCTTGTCTCCGATGGCCGAATCTTTGCAAGTTATTTCGTACCGAGTGGCGCGATTGTGGATGCGGCTGAACAACAGAAACGCGACAAAGGTCCGGGGACCTGGTCCCCGGACTACTGGCGAGTATCGGCCGATGATGTGGTGCTATGCCTGGATGCAAAAACAGGAAAAACTCTGTGGAAACAGGTGTTCAAGGACAAGGGATTAAACTGGACAGATCATAAGAGTATCATCACCAATCATACGGGTGCGGTTTTTGGCGGGCGGGTGTATGCCATTGGTTCAACCTGCCGCGTTTATTGCCTTGATGCCGCCACGGGCAAGCTAATCTGGGAGGAAAACCTCGGTGCCGAGTATCAGAAACTGGAGGAGATCAAGAAAAAGGGGCTGGAGGAAAGAAAATCTTTCAGTGGGATCAATCGTGGTCATTGCAATGCTTGCACATTTGCCTCGGGGGTTCTCGTGTGCCCGGATTTCCAGGGCGGATTGATCGGTATTGATGGCAATTCAGGCAGAAGACTTTGGCAATTACCGAAATGCCTGGCCCATCACGCCACTCCAACGCGCTGGGTTCACATGGGTGGAGAGTCGGTGATATGCGGTAATATCGATGGTAAAGTTCGATGTCTTGACCCGCTTACCGGCAATGCCCGCTGGATTATCGAGACAGGCCGACAAGAAGCTTCACTTTCACTTGCTGGAGATGTTTTATTATTGAATGCCGGAATGGAACGAATGGGCCCCGGCGATGAGAATCTGCTTGGCCGTGCCAGCGGTTGGAAGATCAACCTAACAAATGCCAGGAAAATCTGGGAGCATACAGGTGGGGAAAAGGTAGGGTTCGTGAGCGGTGGCATGAGTGGCTTGCCGATTTGGAAAGATCGAGCCTTCATTCGCAACAAAGCGGGCACGACTATGATTGATGTTAAAACCGGCAGGGTGTTGGCCATTGCCCCCGATGCCCGGACCGACCAGGAGAGCCACGGGTATTGTGCCGAGGGGCGATTCTTCCATGAACCGGATAGCCAGCATGGCAGAATCCATGATGTACTAATGCTTGGTACCACGGTTGATTCTTTCAAACCAAAAGGCAAACCTTGGAATACGCCCCATTATGATGCTACTGGCTATGAGATGCCAATCAGCCACCCCATAGTCGCCGGCCAAATTTACCTGCGCGGTGCCGATGGAATCTACTGTTGGAACCTATGTAAACCCGTAAATTAGCCGAAAGGGACATTGGGATGGCTCGTGTTTTTTTTATTATTTTTTTTGGCACGAGTGCCATGATCGGTGCGGCAGAACCAGCGCAAGTTAATAGGGATTTCAGTGCCCGTATCGAATACACGCTTAAAAACCCGCGCAAGAATGATCCAGTTCTGGGTGGACCAAAAGACAAAGTTTTTATCACCGTATGGATTCC
>SYCV01000132.1 GCA_005786805.1 Planctomycetia bacterium
AAACCAGGCTCAAATCCTTGAACAAATCAAGGAAACCAATGTGGGCATCGTCTACAACCTGCACCATGGACATGATCACATCGATAATTTCCTGCCTTTGTTCAAGAGAATCCAGCCCTGGCTTTTTTGCGTCAACATCAATGGCATGGACCGCATGGGTGACAAGCAAAACCGCAAGATCCTGCAACTCGGCCAAGGTGAAAAAGATCTCGAGCTTTTGAACATGATTTTGAAATCGGGCTACAAGGGCCCCATCGGCATATTGGGGCACACCAATCACGATGCGGAGCTTACCCTACGCGACAACCTTGATGGCCTGGACTGGCTTGTAAAACAAATGAAAAAGGAAAAAGGCGCGGAAAAACCAACTCCCCGAACACCAGTGCCTGCCCGCAAGGTATCACTGCAAACCCCGCCAGCCCCCGCTGTCACAACGGCGCCATTGGCTTCCTTCAAGCAAATACCATACAATGAAGATCTTGTTAAAAACATTGTAAGCGAGGCCCAGGCGAAAGGCAACAGTTCCCGGGGGGCGATGGTCTTTAGCTCCGCAAAATACGCCTGCATATCCTGCCACAAGGTCGGCACACAGGGCGGGCAGGTCGGCCCCGAACTCACCGCTATCGCAAACTGTATCAAACCCCATGAGATTGTTGAGGGTGTGCTTTGGCCCTCCAGGCAGATCAAGGACGAATACCGTGCCTACAGCGTTGTCACTTCCTCGGGGAAGGTGTTGCAGGGTTATAAATTGAAAGATACCCCAGCGGAGCTGCTGTTTCGGGAAGCCTCCACCGCCAAAGAAATTAAACTCAAGCGCGATGAGATCGAGGAAATCAAGGAAGTTGGAAGCCTGATGCCCGCGGGAATCGCAGAGGCGATGTCCCCCGAGGAAAGGTGTGACTTGGTAAAATTCCTACTCGATCTGGGCAAGGATCCCAAGGCTGTCGGCCTTATGCCTCAAATGCAGATGGCAGCCATGAAACCAGCAACCTTTGAATACACCCGTGAGCCCATCGATAAATCCGCTTCCCCTTTATGGGAAGCGTTTGTCAACCGCGAGAGACTATACGATTTTTACGCCAAGCAAGCCAATCACTTTGCAGCAAAGATTGAACGACCGCTTTTGGTCGAGGCCTTTCCCGGGCTTGACAGTGGCAAGCATGGTCACTGGGGCAACCAAAATGAGGAAACTTGGAAAAGCAGCAATTGGAACAAGGCCGAGTTGGGAAGAGTGATGAGCGGCATTTTCCGCGCTCCAGGGGTCATGGTGCCCAGGGGCATCGCGGTCCTGCTTGGCGAACAAGGCGAGCTTGCAACCTGCTTCAACCCTGAAAACCTCAATTATGAATCGCTTTGGCAGGGTGGTTTTCTCTCGTTCTCCAACATCCGTCATGGGTTTATGGATGGCATCAAACCCGCGGGCACCATGCTGCCCCCACCACCTCATAACAAGCCCGGAAAATCTTTTTCCTACCACGGTTTTCATCTGCATGGCAACCGCGTGCTATTCTCCTACTCCATCGATGGGGTTGAATACCTTGATTCCCCATGGGTTAAAGATGGTAAATTTTTTAGAGAAGTGGCACCAAGAAGAGGTCACCCCCTCGAGGGACTATTAAAAGGTGGCCCAACCCGATTCCCCCAGAAAATCATCGGAAAAGTCACATTAGGCACAGGCACACCCTATGCAATCGACACCATCGATGTTCCGTTTGAAAACCCATCCAGGCTTCCTTTCTTTCCGGGGGACCTGGCATTTCTTTCGGATGGCACCGGCCTTGTCTGCACCATGCAGGGCGATGTATGGCGGGTCGAGGGACTCGATAAATTATCCAGCTCTGTAACCTGGCGCAGGGTAGCCTCCGGTTTGCACCACGCCCTGGGCATGGTTGTTCACGATGACATCCCTTATGTCCTTGGCCGCGACCAAATCACCAGGCTTTATGACCTTAACAACGATGGCGAGTATGATTACCATGAATGCTTTTCAAACGCCTATAAAACTTCACCCTCCGGCCATGATTTCATCTGCGGCCTCGTGCGCGAAAAGAATGGCAGTTTTTGTTTTGCCTCCAGCAACCAGGGTGCCGTCCGGGTTTCCCCCGATGGCAAGACCGCGGAGGTCATCGCGACCGGATTCCGCAACCCTGATGGCATCGGCCTCACCCCCGATGGCAAACTCACCATTCCCTGCTCCGAGGGAGATTGGACCCCTAGTTCCATGATTTGTGAAATCCGCAAGGATGGGTTTTATGGTGCGGGCGGTCCCCGTAATAAAATGCCTCCAGACCTGCCACTCATCTACCTACCCAGGGGGATCGATAACTCCTCAGGTGGACAAATCGCTGTTGATTCCGATAAATGGGGCCCGCTTAAAAATCTCATGGTCCACTTTTCCTTTGGTGCATGCTCCCACATGCTGCTTCTCAGGGATGAAGTGAATGGCAAGGCGCAAGGTGCGGTGGTGCCTCTTCCGGGAGAATTCAATTCCGGTGCCCACCGGGGGAAGTTCCATCCGATTGATGGCCAGCTTTATGTCGCGGGAATGCAGGGTTGGGGCACCTATGCGAAGTACGAGGGTAGTTTCCAAAGGGTTCGATACACCGGGGATACAGTGCAGCTTCCCACCGCGATTCATTCCCACGCCAATGGTGTTTTTCTTAGGTTTAGTTCCCCGGTTGACCGCGAGTTGATCTCCAAGGCCACCAGCAGGCTGGCTATGGCTTGGAACTATCGCTACTCCCCCACCTATGGATCCGCTGAATACTCCCCATCTCATTTTGGACTTCGGGGGCATGATATTTTGGACACACCAAATGTGCATGTGCTTCCCGATGGCAAATCGATCTTCGTCGAGATCCCCGAGTTGCAGCCAGTCAACCAACTCCTATTGCATCTAAAGGTGGGTCCGGGAACACCAATCAATCTATTCGCCACCGTTCATGAACTCGACAAGGATTTCACATCCTTCCCGGGGTATCAGCCGAGGCAGAAAATTATCCGCCCTCATCCGATTCATGCGGACCTTGCGGTTGCGGTGAAGACCAATCCCAACAAGTGGAAGTATCCGATTGGTGGAACCCGGCCTGTCAAAATCGAGGCGGGACCCAATCTTTCATTTGCCCCCAACCTGATCAAGGCAAAGCCCGGTGAATTGCTGGCGCTCACTTTTCAAAATCCCGATGTGGTGCCCCATAACCTTGCGATCATCAAGCCAGGAACCCTTCCCGCGGTGGGAATGCTGGCAAATCAATTGATCAGCGACCCGATGGCCATTGTCCGCCATTATGTTCCTGAGACCGGGGATGTGATCGTTCACACTGATGTTGTCATGCCTTCGGACAAATTCACGATTTATTTCAAGGCGCCTGAAAAGAAAGGTAATTATCCAATTGTCTGTACTTTCCCCGGACATTGGATGGTGATGAATGGCAGCCTGATCATTGAATAAATCTGACTGAACATCGGAATAACTGAAGCTGAACAAGCTTATTTAACCACCCCGGTTCGGCCAGCTAGAATTTTTTCAACAAGGGGTTTAAGTTTGTCAGCATACAGCCCATATCCGTCCTGTTGGCTGAGATGAATTTTATCCGGAGTAAAAAAACTCATTTTTAGGGTACCGTCGGTGTTTAAAAGATCCTTGGTAATATCCAGCAAATGCACCTTGGGATTTGATGTAAGGTTCAAGTTTTCGATTGCCATATTAGTTTTCAATATATCCTCGTAAAAAGCGTTTCCCGGCGCATGGGCGGGAAATATTTTAACTACGATCACATCTGCCCGAGGAAACTTTTCCTGCAGGTTGGCAACACAAACCTTTACACCGTTGGCAACCGCTTTCACCCCAGTCTCAGGAGTGAAAAACATGTTATTATTGCCAATCAGCAGCACCACGAGCCTCGGATCCAACCCATCAACTCCGTGGTGATCAAGTCTCCAGAGAACATTCTGGATTTTATCGCCACCAATCCCAATATTAATGGTCTTGTATTTTTGAAAGTGTTTTTCCCAAGCATCATTGAGGTTTTTTTTATCGAGAACGCTGCCCCATTGCTGGGTGATGCTGTCACCCACAAGTAAAATATCACAAGGGCCTTTGTTTTCTTTCACATGCCCAACCAGCCTTGCATGCGTGTCAAGCCAGGCACGATTTCCCCAATGCCCAGCAGAAGGCACCACAGGCCACATTTCAGGGATATGTTTTTTCTCAGCAGAACCTGGCCGCCTTTCATGTTCAGGTCTCAAGACATACTTCAATTCGTCGTCCCCTAAAGGCCACCCTGTTTTCTGCGGTTCAGGATTTTTATAGGGATATTCCAATGCCAGCGAAAACCAACTGTTACCACTGAGAGCCAGCAGAAATATGTTAGTTAGAATAAAAGCCCTTAAAACTTGAAACATCATCTATCCTTTGATAATCAGGAGCACGACTCGTATCAAGCGAGGATTTCCTTGACCACTTTGCCATGCACATCGGTAAGGCGAAAATCACGCCCGCCGTGTTTGTATGTAAGTTTTTCATGGTCCAATCCCAGAAGGTGCAGGATTGTCGCGTGCAGGTCATGGATGTGAACTTTACCCTCAACGGCCTCATAGCCATACTCATCGGTGGCCCCGTGCGCCATCCCCGGTTTGACACCACCACCAGCCAACCACATGGAAAAGCCCTTGTTGTTGTGGCCTCGTCCATCCGAGGTGGGATCATCGGGAGTCCTGCCAAACTCGCCTCCCCAGACCACAAGGGTGTCTTGCAACATTCCTCGGGCATCCAAGTCTTCAAGCAACGCCGCGATGGGTTTGTCGATGATGGCGCAATTTTTGGTCATCCCTCCGGTCAGAAATCCATGATGATCCCAATCAGTGTGGGTGATTTCTATAAACCGCACGCCAGCTTCAGCAAACCTCCTCGCGAGAAGGCATTGCCTGCCGAATGTTTCCTCGGCATTGTACCTTGCAATGGTTGACTTGCTTTCGCTTGCGACATCCATCACTTTGGGCAGGGCATCCTGCATTCGAAACGCGAGTTCATAGGACTGGATCAATCCTTCAATCCTTGGATCCTGGTCCCTGTTCAACAATTCACGATTCATTTCCTGCAAAAGGTCCAACTGGCTTCTTTGGCCAATGGTGGCAAGCCTGTTGTTAGATACATTACCAACCACGGGATTACGGATGGGGCGGTTCGCATCACCAAGCAATGTCGCGGAATTCGCTGCAGGCAGAAAGGCACTGGAATAGTAACGCAACCCGCCAAGCGAGGTAAGGGGGTTGATAGAAATGAAACCTGGAAGATTTTGATTCTCGGATCCAAGGCCGTAAAGAGTCCATGAACCAAGCGATGGCCTTATGAACTGGAAACTTCCGGTATGCATCTGCTCCAATGCCTGGGGATGATTTTCGTTGTCGGTATGCATGCCCCTAAGCACACAAAGTTTATCCGCGTGCTTGCTGGTTTCGGGAAGGAGGTCAACAATTTCAAGACCACTTTGCCCATGCTTGCTGAACTTCCAACGGGAACCCAGAAGCTTGCTATTTTGGTTTTTGGCCACCTTGCCATTGTCCGCAGTCAATTTGGGCTTGGGGTCAAATGTCTCCATGTGCGAGGGACCACCCCGCATGCAAAGGAAGATGACCCTTTTCGCCCTTGCGGAAAAATGAGGTTTTTTAGGCGCGAGAGGTCCAGGGACACTTTTGTCAATTGTTTCGTTTGCTGTTGCCTGCGCGACCATGCCTTGTAATGCCAGGTAACCAAATCCTGCCGAAACTGATTCAAGCATAATTCTGCGGGATATCTTATTGTGATTCATGTTTGTTGTTCCCTATCTGAAATATCTAAACTCCGCAGAAGCAAACACAATCTGGCAAAAACTGGTGAGTCGTTCTATTCTAAGTTGTTTTTCATCCAGCGACTTCTTTGATTTTGGATCAGGCACCAAAGACTCAGGCTGGTTCAGATAATCCAACGCCCGGCTTAACTCCCGGGGTGATGGTTCCCGGGAATATGCCCTGCGATATATTGTTCTTACCCGTGCAGCATCATCGATTTTTTCATCACTTGATAAGTGGGCACTCAACAGCCCCGCCTGGGCAATGACCCATGGATTATTCATGAAATAAAGGGACTGGGCGGGAACAATGCTTTCCTCACGCTGGGATGTAGGGCGATCAGGTGATGCGAAATCAAACAATTGAAACACCTCGGGAAGCACGCCACGAACTACGGGAAGATACACACTGCGGTGCATGTGCTCAACCTGCTCGGGTGTGAACAAGGGCTGGAATGTCCGGTATTCATCCTCCCTGTAGGGATTGTACTTTGCCAGGAATGCCTTTTCCGGTTGCAATGGCGCCCTATCAAGTGAACCGGCAACCTGCATGATCGCATCTCGCAATGATTCCGCCTGTAGCCTGCGTGGGCGCATGTACGAAAGATAGATATTATCCGGATCGATTGATTTTGCGTTTAACGGGGATTCATCCGGCCCACCTTGAAGGTAGGTGCTGCAAAACACCAATGCGCGCACGAGCTTTTTGGTTGACCAACCCTGTTCCATGAATCGCAGTGCAAGGTGATCCAAAAGTTCGGGATGGGAGGCCCTCGCACCATTGACACCAAAATCATCAGGTGTTGAAACGAGCCCCCGGCCAAATAACTGCTGCCAAACACGATTCACATAAACACGGGCCGTCAATGGATTCCTGCGATCAACAAGCCAGTCAGCCAGCTCCCGTCTTCCACTTTGGTTCTTTGGCATCATTGGATTTCCCGCAAGGGAGACAACCTGCAAGGTACCTCTGGAAACAGTATCCCCAAGATTGGTTGTTTCACCCCTTACATGGATTTTGCAGTCTTCAATTTTTTCCCGGTCCCTTACCGCCATGGCCCAACCGGGCATCGGGGGTGGATTATCAATTGCTTTCTGCAGGGCGGTTTCATTTGCCTTTACTTTCACATCCCAATCTTTGATCTCTGTTTCCATCTTGGTAATCTCAGCCTCAAGCCTGGACTTGTCAGCATCCGGTTTCTTGATGTCGATTTTGGCTGCGGACAAACGACGGACCACCCTATACCGGTCTGACCGGGAAACATTCTGCGCGAGAGTAAGTTCCTGAAGCTTTGCAAAATAAGCGAGTCCGGCGGGACCCAATTTTTCCGCATCCGGACCCACAGCCTGAAGTTCAGTATGGGCAAACGCCGTGGCCTTGATACCCTTGGGGCTGTAGCCATAAAGAGGCTGGGTGCTCCGGAAGATTCCTGCAAGGGCATAATAATCAGAGGTTGGAATTGGATCAAACTTATGATTATGGCAACGGGCACACCCTACGGAAAGACCAAGCACCGAACGACCGACAAGCTCTATCTGCTCATCGATGACATCCATGCGAAAGACCTCGGGTTTGGATTCCTCGAAAGCCTTGGACCCCAACGACAAAAACCCCGTGGCTATGAGGTTCCGATCACGCTCCAAGGGGGATTTTGTTGGAAGCAGATCCCCTGCGATTTGCTCTCTTATGAACTGGTCAAAGGGAACATCCCGGTTGAACGAGTCGATCACATAATCACGATACCGCCAGGCATGGTAGTTATAAATGTTACGGTCTCTTCCATTGCTATCCGCATAACGGGCGACATCAAGCCAATGCCTGCCCCATTTTTCGCCGAAATGATGGGATGAAAGAAGGGAATCAACCAGTTCCGACTTCGCCTGTTCGGGATTAACAGAAAAAGCCTGAAGGAAGCTGGCACTTTCCGACTCCGTTGGTGGCAAACCCGTGAGGTCGTAATACAAACGCCTTAGCAGGGTGTTTGCGTTTACCTTGGGGGATGGTGTCAATTTCTGACTTTCCATCTTTGCGAGGATAAAAAAATCAACAGGATCAGACGCCCAATCGTTCAGGCGAACCTTGGGAATCTCGTTTCCACGGGGAGGCATGAATGACCAGAATTTTTTCCCCTCCTCGATTGAAAGCCCCTGCTTGGTTTTCAAAATCTCACCTTCACGGGGATCATACGCGCCATCCGCGACCCATTTTTCAAAATCCGCGATCACCAATGGTGAAAGTTTCCCATCGGGTGGCATTTCAAGCCCGGAATATTTAATGGACTTGATCAGCATGCTATCGTTAGGTTTTCCGGGAATGATGGCAGGGCCGTTTTCCCCACCCTGCAATAATCCCTTGCGGGTATCCAGCGCCAAACCGCCTTTAAGTTTACCCTTGGATGCGGATTTTGCAGAATGACATTCATAACAATGCATGACCAGAACAGGACGGATTTTCTTCTCAAAGAAATCTGAGCGGGCATCACTCGCGAACACAGCGTTGGAAATGCAAAAAGAAATAATGAACCCAATCATCAGCCTTAATGCGACGGATATCGGGATAGTGAACATAACCGAATGGCTAATAAATTTTAATCCATTTATCATCCCTCTCATACTAACATGGAAGGAGAAGCAAGACAAGTTATCGACATAACCAATGGCACCAAGATACCTATGAACCCCGCATAAGCCATATAATTGACAATTTCATTATCAATTGGTTTCATATCATCCCAATTTTAATCTAAAATCAAAGCAGCAATAATGACCTTGATGGAATTGAAATGGAACTACTTAAGGTTTGGAACCAACTTACAACATCCATACTGGAAACTTTTTCACCATGGGAACTCGCGGGTTTCCTGAGTGGAATTATCTGCGTGTGGCTGGTGGTTTGTAAAAAAATATGGAACTTCCCATGGGGAATACTCAGTTGTGGATGTTTTTTAGTCTTGTTTGTCCAACAACGACTTTTTGGTGAGGCCATTCTCCAGGTCATCTTCATCGCTTTGAACATTCATGGATGGGTTGAATGGCTGACCAAAGGTGCCAAGCAAGGCAATCCCGAGGTGGCGGATGTCTCCAGGATGGAATTTGCAATTTTAACCACCCTGGTTTTCCCGTTCACAGGGGCTTTATGGGCGATGTTGACCTGGCTTAACGGATCAGCCCCGTTGGTGGATGCCTGGGTGACTTCGCTTAGCCTGGTTGCCCAATGGTTGCTGAATAGAAAGTTCATCCAAACCTGGCCAGTCTGGATCCTTGTCGATGTTCTGACAATCGGCTTGGGAATCTACCGCGAAATGTATCTGTTATCCGCCCTTTATGTCATATATATTTCGATGTGCGTGGTGGGATGGTATTCCTGGAAAAAGACACTTCTTGCCTCTAGGTACAATACCAATGGCTAAAACCGCACTTGTTATAGGTAAATTTTATCCCCCTCATCGTGGACATAAATTATTAATCGATGAAGCCTCCGCGAATAACGCTTCGGTTCATGTGATCTTGTGCAAAAAAAACAACGAAGTTCCCGATGGCAGACTAAGGGAAAATTGGCTCAGGGAAATACACCCTAATGCCATCATCAAGGTTATTGACGACATTTACGACCCTGCGGATTCGGCTTTGTGGGCCCAACTTACCAAGGCCTGCCTGGGGTTCAGTCCCGATGTTGTTTTCACCTCGGAGGATTATGGGGCTGCATTTGCGAAATTTCTGGGAAGCAGTCATGTTCTCGTTGACAGGGAAAGATTGAACTTTCCGGTCAGTGGCACAAAGATCCGTGGTAATCCATGGAAATACTGGGAATTTCTTGAACCACCCGTCAGGGAATATTACGCGTTTAGGGTGGTGATGGCAGGGGCGGAATCAACCGGTAAAACCACACTTTCCAGGGATCTTGCGCGGGTGTATGAAACCAATTGGGTTCCTGAATTTGGTAGATCCTACAGCGAAAGAAAAATAAGGGAGGGAACCAATGATGACTGGGCTACTTCTGATTTCATCAAGATTGCCCATGAACAATGCCGTTTGGAAAACGCGGCAGCAAGGATTGCAAACCGTGTGCTGGTTTGCGACACCGATGCTTTTGCAACAGCCATCTGGCACAGGCGCTACATGAAAGATCGCTCGCCTGAAGTGGAAACAATCGCAATGTCACACCGCTGCCCAGACCTTGTCATCCTTACAGATATAGCAACCCCGTTTGAACAGGATGGCGTGAGGGATGGCGAGCTTATCCGAGGGTGGATGCACGATGTTTTCATTGAAGAGCTTGTCAAATCAAAACGAAGGTTCATCAAGGTGAAGGGAACCCCTCAGGAACGGCTCCAGCAGGCATGTTCAGAAATCAACAAGATGCTTGATCTTGGAATTAATCATCATGGTTGATGAGACAAATATAAGTTCTACTTTGCCGCCTTGCCCTTCTTGTTCTGCATCCCAAGCGGTTGAGGATATCGTTTGACAACAACATCATTTTTTTGCACAACCCCCGGGGAACTGCGGCCATCGGTGATAAGTTTCTCCATGAGTGCCCTCATCCGAGCCACCCTTTCTGGTTGTTCGCTGGCGAGATTCTTGGTCTCGCCCAGGTCCTCAGCAAGGTTATAAAGTTGCACATCATTCTTAACATCCTTATTTTGCCTGGGATCTGGCGCAAGGATCAATTTCCAATCACCCTGGCGCAATCCGGGAATTCCCGAAGCGGCACAACTCACAGAATTCTCCCTGACCGGTTTATCAACACCCTTTAGCAAAGGCATCAAGCTGAAACTATCTTCCGCTGAGTTCGCGGGTAATTTCACACTTAAAATTTCAGCAAGGGTCGCAATCACATCTGCATGATGCACAAGTTGACTGCATACGGTTCCCGATTTCACAACCTTGGGCCATCGAACTATGAAGGGCACACGATGGCCACCCTCATAAACATCGGTTTTATAACCCCGCAAGGGTCCACTGGGAAAATGCCCGCGCTGTTCAAGATCCTTGGCCCCCACATAACTGGCAAAACCATTGTCGCTGGTGAAAATAACCAGGGTATCATCTGCATTTCCAGATTGTTCAAGTGCTTTTAAAACTTTTCCCACGGTGGCATCGGTTTCCATTATCAAATCCGCGCATGCATTTTCCAAGCCACTCTTTCCCTTCCATTGTGCATTCACAGCAAGGGGTGTATGCGGCGTGGTAAGTGGCATGTAAAGCAGGAAAGGCTCAGGTCTCTTAGCGGCATCAGATATGAATTTAATCGCGCGATCCTCGAGAGCGGGTAGGATTGATTCCAATTTCCAATCCTTGAGGGCAGGCCCCTGATTACTTGCCTGATGATTCTTCAGCATATTTGAAGGTAAAAATTCTGATGGAATACCAACGGTTCGATTGCCATCGATGAAGCAATAAGGTGGCCAGTTAGGAACATCAGTACCAAAGTAGGAATCAAATCCCCGGGTGGTGGGCCCTCCCGCTATCCTCTGCGAAAAAACCTGGTTCCAAACCGCGCGCTGGGCATCCGAGGGGTTGCCATCCTCCATGGGTTTCCCCTTGAACAAAGCAACATTCGCTAAGGGAATGGGCCAATCCCAACCGAGATGCCATTTGCCGATGGCGCCGGTGCGATAACCATTTTGCTTCGCAAGGCTTGCGATGGTGAGGCGATCAGGGGCAATGAGTGGTTCTCCCCACATGCCGACAATGCCGGATTGCAAACGGGTTCGCCAATGATATCTGCCTGTCAACAACGCATAGCGAGAGGGGGAGCAGACACCGGAGGAAGAATGGGCATCGGCGAAACGCATTCCCTGTGCCGCGAGATTATCAATGTTGGGTGTCTTGATTTTACCGCGGGTTGGATTGTTGCACTGCAGATCCCCATACCCAAGATCATCCGCAAGAATGACAAGGACATTTGGAAATTTTTTTCCGGAGTTGTCCGCAGCATGTGAAATGCCGGCATGCAATGCAAGCAATGCGGCAATAACAAACTTATTCATGGTATATTCACTTGGGATTTTTTTTGGGAGAGGGGGGAACAGGCTTTTTCACAGCCTTGCTGGCATGGCGGCCGGTGCCATCACCTGTGTCGCGTATACCCCCGGCGGGATTAAGCTGGGCAAGCACTGAAGCCAATGAGGTGCGCGCGTTTTTGGCCGATGCATCCGGGCTATCTGAGGCAACAAGTTTTTCAGTGAAAGGCGCACCGCTCATGTCATAGAGTTCGCCAAGTTGGTTGAGTTTCCATCCCGCATTTCGGACATACCACATTGATGCAAGTTGATTGAAGACATACTGTCGTTTTTTTCCCTCGCCGCCCTGAAGCTGCGATGCCATGCTATTCCCATCAAAGACTACTTTTTCCGGAAGTTTGGCACCAATAAGATCAGCGAAGGTGGGAAGAAAATCAGTGGAATCAACCATGTCCGCAGAAACTTTCCCCGCGGGGGTTTTTCCGGGCCAACTGGTAATCATCGGCACCAATCCCCCACATTCCAACATCGTTCCCTTGACTCCGGAAACATGGCGCCCACCGATGGTCGATGTTTTATCCTGACCTTTTGCTGTCCCATTGTCACCCATGAATATGATCAGGGTTTTTTCACGCAATTTCAGGGAATCCAACTCCGCAACAAGCTTTCCCACAAGCTTGTCCAGGTAAAGGATATTGTCATTGTAAAGGTCCTTGCTGTTGGGCGAACTATCCGGGGTCGGTTGAATTTCACCATGCACATGCACCATTGAATAATAGAGGAAAAACGGCTTGGCCTGGTTTTTTCTGATAAAGCCAACCGCCTGGTCATGCATTAGATCGGGCATGTATTCCTTGGCGCCAAGTTTCAACTCTTTGCCATTGACCCGATAGGCTCCGCCCTTGGACTTGCTATTACTCCAATAAAAACCACTGCCGTTGAAACGGAGGTAATCATCAAACCCCGCCTCATTGGGTTCACCGGGTAACTGGCCCCATTTGCCAATCGCAGAGGTGGTATAACCCGCTGACTTGAATGTTTGGGCCAATCTAAGCTCGGCAATCGGCATTTTCATGCATGCGTCCTGGTTGGTGGAACCATTGCGAAACGCATATCTGCCAGTCATGATAAGGGCACGGGAGGGCCCGCAAAGCGCGGCGGTGAATGCCTGGGTATATCGGGTACCACTGGCTGCCAGCTTGTCAATATTGGGTGTCTTGTGATTATCCGAACCATAACAACCCACATTTCCGATGCCTAAATCGTCCGCAAGAATGAAAATAACATTGGGCCTTTCCGCGGCCTGAAGCATTGCGAATGGGGAAATCATCAAACCAAAGATCACCAGAAATATTTGCTTCATGAGAAAACCTTTGTATTAGTCATTGAAAACAAGCTTAATATGTTCTTAAAACCCCAGATAATTGTAACACCAAAGGAAATATAGAGTAGCAAGGAAACCTGACAAAACAAAAGTGGTTTTAAATTTAATTTGATTTCCAGTCAAACATTTCAGAAGCATTCAGGGTCTATTCATAAAGGCAACCAATATCCGTCAGGGCAAATGATAGGAAAATTTTTTACCACCTTTGTTAATAAAGAGATTGCACAATCACTAGGAAAGAACACCTTTGATCACATTCCCATGCACATCGGTAAGGCGGTAATCACGCCCTTGAAACCGATAGGTGAGCTTGGTGTGATCGATGCCCATCAGGTGAAGTGCGGTTGCATTCAAGTCATGGATATGAACAGGGTCTTTCACGATGTTGTAACTGAAATCATCGGTTTCGCCATATGCCTGGCCACCCTTGATACCCGCCCCAGCCATCCAGATGCTGTAACAACGGGGGTGATGATCTCTTCCATAGTTATCCTTGGTGAGTGTACCTTGCGAATAAACGGTACGGCCGAACTCGCCTCCCCAGATCACCAGGGTATCCTCTAGCATCCCACGCTCCTTAAGGTCAGCGAGCAAGGCTGCTGTTGGCTGGTCGGTATCATAACACTGGCTTTTAATACCACCAGGCAGGTTGTTGTGCTGGTCCCAACCGCGGTGATAAAGTTGAATAAAACGCACTCCACGCTCCGCGAGTCTTCGGGCAAGGATGCAATTTGCAGCGTAAGTGCCTGGCTTTTTCGCCTCAGGTCCATATCGCTCCAAGGTCTTGGATTGTTCCTTGGATAAATCGGCAAGCTCGGGAACAGCGGCCTGCATCCGAAACGCCATCTCGTACTGGTCAATGCGAGCCTGGGTCTCGGGATCCTGATACTCCTCGAATTTCAATTTGTTCAGTGAAGCGACATCATCAATCATCGCCCTTCTGCGTTCACTATTAATGCCGGGCGGGTTCGAAAGAAAAAGAACCGGGTCCTTGCCGGAACTGAACCGCACGCCCTGGTATCGTGAGGGAAGAAACCCCGCACCCCACATTCGTTCATGAAGTGGTTGGGCATTGGTGGGGCCGCTGGGGCGGGAAATCATCGCGACAAAAGCTGGAAGATCGGAATTTTCCGATCCAAGGCCATAGGAGACCCAAGCGCCAAAAGCAGGGCGACCACCTATCTGGTGCCCAGTTTGAAGCATGGTCATTGCGGGATCATGGTTGATCGCCTCGGTGTTAAGCGTGCGAATCACGCATAAATCATCCGCGAACCTCGCGGTATGGGGAAGAAGCTCACTAAGCCAAAGTCCTGATTTTCCATGCTGCTGGAATTTATAAGCCGAGGGTGCGACTGGGAATCTTTTCTGCCCGGCAGTCATGCCAGTCAGCCGTTGTTCACCTCGTATGGAATTGGGCAGGTCCTTGTCAAAATGGGCCTGTAGGCCGGGTTTATAATCAAACAATTCCAACTGGGAAGGGGCGCCTGCCTGGGTAAGCCATATTATGCGCTTTGCCCTGGGATTGAAATTGGGTGATTGTACCGAGGCAAATAAACGAGGGTTTAAAAGTGATGCTATCGCAGCGGCACCAATGCCCGCACTTGCCCGCCCTAGGAAATGCCTCCTGCATACTTGTTCATTCAATATTTCAGGTTTCAATTCCCTACTCCTTCGTGACAACCTCGTCAAGGTTTAATATTACGCTGGCAACAGATGTCAAAGCAGCGAGTTCGATCGGATTTAACTTTGCATCATTTTTAAATTCACCAGTGGCTAGCAGGGCTTTGGCTGCTTCCGTGTCTTTTTGAAAATCCGCTAGGTTGCGGGCATGGCTCGCACGCAGCACCTCAAGTTCCGCGGGCCTTGGCTGCCTTGCAAGCAGCAGGCGGAAACCTAGTCTGATCCGGGATTCGACCGTGGATCCACCCTCAACGATCATCCGTTGGGCCAGCGAACGCGATGCCTCGACATAAGTTGGATCATTCATGAGATTGAGTGCTTGCAGGGGCGTGTTGGTGCGGGGCCTTCGCAGAGTACAGGATTCCCTGAACGGAGCATCAAAAAGCAGCATCGCGGGATTGGGTACAGAGCGCTTCCAATAGGTGTATATACTGCGACGATGAAGGTCCTCACCTTTGCCAACCACATACACATTGTAGCCAGTGCCTGCGGTCACTTGTTCATAAAGGCCGGGGGGATGATAAGGCTTGACAGAGGGGCCGCCAATCTTATCCACCATCAATCCACTTGCAAAAAGGGCCTGATCCCTGACGAATTCCGCCTGCAGGCGAAACCGTGGCCCTCGGGAAAGCAATCGATTGTCGGGGTCCCGTTCGCGGGACTGCGGAGTGATCTTGGATTGCTGGCGGTAGGTGGAACTCATCACCATGAGTTTCATCATTTTTTTCACATTCCACCCGCCTTGGATGAATTCATTGGCAAGGAAATCAAGTAATTCGGGGTGGGATGGAGCCTCTCCCTGCGCGCCAAAATCCTCACTTGTCCTAACAAGCCCCACTCCAAAGACCTGCTGCCAAAAGCGATTGACTGTGACTCTTGCCGTCAGGGGGTTTTCCGCACTTACCAGCCATTTCGCCAGTCCCAGGCGATTGCGCGGTTGATCAACCGGCATGGGTGGAAGGATAGCAGGAGTCGCGGCGGTAACCCGCTCACCGGGCTTGTCATATGCGCCACGCATCAACACGAAAGTTGGCCGGGGCTCCTTCATCTCCTCCATCACCAGGGTCGTCTGGATTTCCTTCTCCGCGGAATCAACCTGCTTTTTCAGCGCGTCAAGTTCCTCGCCAAGCTTGCGATACTCGGGTTGTTGGGATATGCGAAAATCCAGAAGCATCTTTTTCTCGGCGGGGCTTCGCTTCGACTCTTCCTTCGCTGCAATGTTTGTGATATTCAAAGGCGCGAGTAAATCCGATTCTACATTGGTGCTTAAAACACGAAGAATAGTCGGGCCATTCGTGTTCTCAATGACCATTTCAATTTCAATGTTTGAATTCGATTCATCGATGACCAGTCCTTCCAAAAATTCAAAGGAGCCAAGCACCCTGGCACCTGGCTTCACCGCGACTGCAATCCGGGTTTTACGGTCATTATCCAAAACCTTGGCGGTTTCGATGACACCAAGCGAGTCTCCCGCAGCGACAGCTTTCAATTTCAGCGGAAGCTTGCTTTTATCTTTGCCTGCTGGCCTGAAAATCTTGAATTCACTCCATTGAAAACCAGCGGTTGCAGCCTGGGTGGTGATTTCAACCTGTAACGCGGTGGTCCGCCCCCTTGGCAGGCGAAGGTTCATTTTTATGGTCCCAGCCCGCGTTTCCTGCGGGCCAATTTCCAAGGTTTTTGCGGGGCCATTTATCTTCGGTGATAATTCACCCCCGCTTGCACCCAATATCTCAACAGCTTCCCATGCGACCGGTTTGCCCAATCGTTTGACCCACTCCGCAAGCCCTGCGGTTGATTTACCCATCATGGCCGCCTGTTGATCGCCCAATGACTTGATCTGCTCGTTTAGTTTTTTGATCTTCAACTCAATTTCAGGTGTCGGCAGCTTCAAGAATGGGGGTGCATTCTGCCTGATCGGATTTCCATACCTTCCCACGCCACTTTCAGGGACATTATGAAAAAAAGCCTTGAAAGCGTAAAAATCCTTCTGGGTGATGGGATCGTATTTATGATCATGGCATCTTGCACAATTGAAAGTCTGGCCCAGCCAGATTGCAGCGGTTGTCTCCACCCGGTCTGCGGTATATTCAGCAAGGAACTCATCCGCGAGAACACCGCCCTCCTCGTTCAACATGTGGTTGCGGTTGAACCCCGTCGCAACTTTTTGCTCCATGGTCGCATTGGGCAATAAATCTCCCGCAATCTGTTCGATCGTGAATTGATCGAAAGGTTTGTTTTCGTTGAACGAGCGAATCAGCCAGTCTCGCCAGGGCCAAAGTTCCCGGTCCCGATCAACCTGGTAACCATTTGAATCGGCAAAGCGGGCGGCATCCAGCCAGTCAACCGCCATGCGCTCACCGTAATGACGAGACTGCAAGATTCGGTCAACAACTTTTTCGTAAGCATTATCCGAATTATCCGCGAGAAACGCATCAACCTCAGCCATGGATGGAGGCAGGCCCGTGAGGTCAAGGGAAAGCCTGCGAATAAGCGTTTCTTTTGTGGCCTTGGAAGATGGGGTTAGGTTCTCCTTCTCAAGCCTTGATAAAATGAAATGATCAATTGCATTTCCAGGCCATGTTGCATCCTTGACGGTTGGAACTTTGACTGGTTTCAACTTTACAAAAGACCAATGCTGTTCATACCCTGCACCCTGCTCAATCCACTTTCGAATGATTTCTTTTTCTGCATTTGTGAGGCTTTTGTTCGATTTGGGTGGAGGCATCACCTCCCCCTTCTCCCCGCTGCTGATTCTCAACCAAGCTTCGCTCTTTTTGATATCCCCGGGAACAATCGCTCGCACCCCGTTGATTTCCGATGTGGCACCCTCAACCGTATCAAGTCGCAAGTTCGCCTTGCGGGTCTTAGGATCAAAACCATGGCAGGAAAAACACTTGTCCGAGAGTATCGGCCTCACATCCCGATTGTAGGAAACATCCCCGGCTGATGCTGGAATCATTCCATGGAAAATCACCATGATTGCAAATGTGTATTTCAAGGCGGGATTCTCTTTCTTCATTCCAAATTACAGGCAAGCATTGATAATATTATAACCAATCATCAATCCGATAGCTTTAATCTTTTATGTCAGTTTGTATTTCGAGACTTTCATGGCGATGGTAAAACCAAGGTGCGTTTGGCCTCATCCAGAAAGCGTTTGCTAAGATCTTTCACGCGGGCAGGCTCTTTCTCAGCAAGGTTTTCAAGCTCCGCGGGGTCTTGGCGAAGGTTGAAAAGTTTCCAGTTACCGCCAGGGCGGAATCCCTCACGATTCAAACCATCGTTACCAACAAGCTTCCAATCACCATCACGGATCGCACCATTGTGTTCATGCTCGAAAATCAAGGTACGGGGCTTGGGGGCCTCATTCAGAAATGCGGGCAACAAGCTTCTACCTTCAAGGGGAAGAATATCATGCCCTGCAAATTTCCCCGGATAGTTGGCACCCGAGATTTCCACGCAGGTCGCGCAGATATCCATCAAGTGCGAAAGGTGTTCACGAAACCCACCGGGCTTTTGGATTCGCGCTGGCCAATGGGCGATCATGGGAGAATGAATTCCACCCTCGCTTGCGTAATGTTTGTAAAGGGTTAGAGGGGTATTGCTTAAATTCGCCCAGGCACATCCGTAGCTGAACATGCTGCCCGGGCCACCCATCTTTGAGAGTTCTTCCCCTTCATGCAAAATGTTGGGCAACGCTTGCGTGCCCCCATCTATGCCATGACCAGCCTTTGGATTCATAAACTTTTTTGGATTCATGTCGAATCCAAAGGGGTCCCACTCAGCGCATGCGCCGTTATCGCTGGTGAATATCACTAGGGTGTTTTCCAATTCCCCATGATCCCGAAGTGATTGCACCAATCGCCCAATGTTGCCATCCATGTTTTCAACCATGGCTGCGTAAACAGCCATGCGTCGGGCGAGATCCGCCCTGCGTGGCTTATCCAGGGAATCCCAGGCTGGGTTGATTCCATCCTTGGTCATGGACCCGATTCTCTTGGCGATATCAGGCCTGTCGATGGGGCTGCGACCCGGCAGCACCAGCTTTTCATCAACCAATCCAAGTTGTTTCATGCGTTTTAGGCGCTCAGCACGCAGCACATCCCAACCACGCTCATATGTCGCGACATAACTCTCGGTAAGTTTTAAAGGCGCTTGAACAGGAAAGTGCGCGGCTTGATAACCTATGTAAAGAAGGTAGGGGTGTTTGCCCTTTCGCGCGATATCAATGAAATCAAGGGCATGATCGGTGATGGCATTGGTTGCAAAATATTCACCCGGGGCATAGGTGCGCTTTGGTCTATCCTCGGGCAACCTAACCATCATCGCGGGGTCCCACGAATCCACCGCATAGCCATGGTTGAAGCCATAAAACTCGTCAAAGCCTCGGGCGATGGGGCCGGGATCATTCACATGCCATTTTCCACAAGCGTATGAGCCATAACCCGCGGGTTTTAAAATCTCCGCGAGAGTGACACAACGATCCGCGAGGCGACCTTGATATCCAGGCGGGGCAGCTTTTGGATTGCCCACAAACCTGCCTATCCCTGCCTGATGGGGATAAAGACCGGTCAACAAGCTTGCCCGGGATGGGCAGCAACGACTGGAATTATAATTCTGGGTGAACCGTACACCCTTTTTTGCAAGCGCATCAAGGTTGGGGGTGCGAATTTCGCCACCGTAGCACCCAAGATCTGAAAACCCAAGATCATCTGCAAGGATGACTATGATGTTTGGTTTCTTCGTGGTTACTTCTGCTGCATTTAATTGACCCATCTGCAACAGGAAAGCCGATATGATCATACCATGGATAATTGTTTTCATGACATTCATTCACTTTGGCTAAGGCTTCGCATTGATGGCAAAGGATGAGGGAATCAGTTTCAATGCGGCCCAGGCCTCGTTGGACAAGGCTCCCGTGGGCTTTGGTTTATACTCTCCCACAAAGCTGACATTTGATTTTTCTGGAATATCTTTCTCGTGCCCAGTCAGGGAAAAGATCGCATTCACCATCAATCGCCTGAGGTCCTCACTCTGCCAATCCAAGGATGCACCCGCAGTTGTGGTGAAGGATCGCCCTTCTTTACCCGATGGCGCGGTATAAGTTTTAAACCAGGCAAACGGCATGCGAACATCCTTGCGCTTATCGGTTACCGGTGGATCGGTTGGATTCAAGCCAGAAAGCACCTGGCCCTTCATCAATACCACATCCTTCGGGGTCAATCGTTCAACCGAGTTCACATCGGTGTGGCAGAAAATCGTATCCGCCACCCCGCGAAGAACGGGATGGTTCCTTTGGTTGCTGACCACCGTCGCCAAGGTTGCTTCCTTCTGGAATTTGCCATAATGCGCAATCCAGGTATCTCCCAAAATCTGCTGGCCAAAACCTCCCTGCCACGACTTGCTTTGAAAATCCCAACTCTTGTAGGGGCTTGTGCTATTGGCGGGATAACGAAACGCATGGGTTGCGTTTCGAATTCCCAGCACTGGCTTCCCCGCATTGACATGATCCACGATATGCCTCATGTCGGCATCAGGCAGTTCACGAAAGCGCGCGAACACCACCATTAGATCCGCGCTTTTAAGAGCTTCCAGCCCCGGAATGTTGTTCGCCTTGTTGGCATTGATGAACCCGGTTGCAGGATCCATCGCAAACAGCACGGTGCATTTGTACCCATGATGTTGCGAAAGGATCTTGGCAAACATGCTCATCCCTTCCTCGGATCGGTAATACTCCTCCCCGGTTACAAAGACAATGTGCTGGCCTTTCCCTATTCCTTCTTTACCCTCGATCACAAGCCCCTTTTCCGCAGCATCAATAACTCCAAGATTCAACATCAATGCAAGCACTGCAGGGATTTGATACTTCATCATCCTTCAATCTCCGTTTGGAAAATCACATTTCTATTTTTCGATGGCGACTATTTCCCTGGCGCTTCGATGATACAACATTCCCTTTGCATACGAAGGGCCGCTCAGGCTCCAGGTCTCGCCCAAGGGCCCAAGATCATTCACCGCGAGAATCGCCTTTTGATCAAGCGCAGCGGCCTTGGTATCGATCACATAGGTCAAACCCAGCATGGTGGTGATATATAGCTTTTCACCAAGCACGATGGGAGTCGGGAAGAATGCATTCACCTGCCAGCCATCAGTCCGGGATCGCTCCTCATCTGCGATTTCACGGCCTTGGTTGTCGATGGTTTTAGTCTTCAGCGCGCGATTATAAATGAACTGATCCGCTTCCCCAGCCTTGCGTTCAACCCCCACAGGCAGTTGCAAATACTCCACCTTACCACTTTCGGCATGAACCCTTGCAACGCTGTTGGGTGGGCCACTGTGGCCTTTGGGTGCGTAACCATTACGGCGGTTATTGGTCGTGCAAACAAACCAATGCCAGCCATTGGCAACAGCGTTCGTATGCCATTGGGGCAACACATGGAGCACCTCGCCCGCCTTGAGGGGAAACGCGGGGTCTGCCACATCCCGAAGGCTTACCTTCTCCCTAAATTCATAGTCCTTCTTTTCATTATTCCACAACCGGATGTCCACAGGTTTGACCAGCGATTGTTCACGAACCAATTTTCCAGTCGCGCTATCAAGCACGATATGGCTCTCTTCAGGGGAATTACGAAACCAATAAACATACTTCGAATCCCAGACATTGGTATAAAGCGACATCCATGTCGTGCCATCAACAGGCGCGCCAGGTTTGGCCTCGGGAGCGAATCGCCAGACGGTCTTCCCTTCCTCCCCCTTGGCGAGGCTTGTCATGCTGATGCCAATCGGCCTTTCCGGAACTCCATGTGGCCCACCACGGCCATGCACAATGGCAGGACGGCCATCAGGCAAATGCCCAAAGCAGGGCGTGCAATAAAAGGTGCAGGAATCCTCCGCGATCCATCTGACTTTTCCCGTGAATCTATCAATCGCATGCAGGTAATTCCAATCATCTTTTTTTTCATCATAGCCAGGCGCATCCTTGGCAATCGGTTCCACCGTGATGATCAGATCCTGAAAAAGAATCGGTTCACTCTGACGGTTGAATGGATACTTTTCGGGTTGGGTGCGAAAGCTTCTGCGCCAAACTTCCTTTCCCTGATGATCCCAGCATCCCATCTCGCCTGAAGCGTTAAAAAACCACACATGTTTATCATCGCAAATCGGAGACCAGGATGTGGAATCGCTGAACGCATAAAGTTGGGGGCTGGGGCGACCTCCTTTAAGATTCACCGACCATAGCACTTTTCCCGTGCCTCGATCAATCGCATGGCCAAGAATGTTATTGCTCTGCCTTTTCGCCTTGTCATCCTGTTGAATAAAGGTGGTCAGGAAAAGCTTGTCTCCAGCAATTGCAATTCCTCCCTGCCCAGCGTTTGGGAGCTTGGTCCGCCAGCGAATGTTCTCGCCTCGTGCGACGCTCCACCGGATGGGGGCATCAATAGCAGCGCTGTGCCAGTTCCCATTTGGCCCTGCGGCTTGTGGCCATTCAACAGCAGTTTTATCTGCGGCAATTACCACGGTGCAGCCAACCAGCACGGCAAAACAAAAGCTTAAAACAGAGAGGATCCAGAATTTCATTGGAAAGCCCATCAAATTTTTTATTCATCTACCCGAATTCAAAAGTTTATCAGTTCAGGCAAGGGCTTCGCTATTATTTTCAGGAATATTGGTAATAATACCGCCCTAGGACCGAATATTTTTTCCGGTCCCTGAGCCTTTCGAAGGGCCATGTTTTTATCTTCTAATCTCTAATCATTTAAAATTAAGAATCCCATCGAGCGCAGTCCATGGGGATTTATTCATTTATTATTTAAGTTCTCCCACCATACTGGAGGGATGCAATTTCAGCATCATTGTTTTTTAGAAAACAAACTCAATACACCCAAAACACAAAGCCCCAAAAAGCCGGTGATAAAGGTGCAAGACTCAAAAACTATCGTGGCGGGCCCCTTGGTTCCCCATCCCCGGGAAAGATAAAAACCGCCAAACACCAACATTATAAAAAACGCGATTCTCAAGGTTCTCTTCATTTTTCCCCCTATACCCAATAAAAACATCACAGCACAGTTTTAAATGCTGTGATAACAAACCAATTTGTGATTCAATTACCAGGACAAATTTTTATCCGCGAACCCCATCCACATTCCAGAGCAATGGAATACGAACAGACACTTACTTTGCTTTTTTCCCAACAGACCGAAGCACCTGAATTTGAGAAATCTTTTCATTCCTTGAATCCGTCAGTATCATCGCCTTGACTCCGTCGACAGGAATATTTTGAAAAGCTTCATCATTCAAACCTTTTTCCAAGGTTAAACCCTGTGTGACTTCGCCGGATTTACGATCTATGCGACCTTCCCGAACCCTTAAATTCTTTGCTACTACCAGCGTTCTTGGATCGGATGCCTTACTTACGAATGTAACCCTGTCCATGTCTACCCGGGTAATACTGGCCTCGAACTCCTCCGACAAATCCACAGCTTCAGATTTTAAATCCCGGTTAAACTCATGAATGTGCATGCCCAATTCAATGGACATCGCCACGGCTTCCAGCACAAGAAGAATCACAATGGTCCACTCCAGGATATGACCACCACGGTACCAGCGATAATCGGCCACACGATCGTTGGCACCTTCATAAAGTTCCTCCAGCGCCTCGAGCCTGTCACTGTAAATTTCAAGGCGGTCCTCAATGTCGCATTCCCTCAGCAGCTTGGAAAAAATCTGCCTTCCCTTGGAAGAAAGAGCAGGTGAGGGAAGCCAAAACTGCGAGCAAAGCCTGGCGTAGATTAATCGATCTTTGGAGCACCGCTCGATGGTTTCACCAAAGCGTTGCCAATGCTGCTTGTTGCGATGATGGATACGGTGTGCGAATTCCACATCCTTTTGCGCCAATGGTTCCTGGGACTCAACATCGGATTCCAGGCGATGCAACTCGGCCTCATGGAAATTAAAGTCAGCCAATGCGGCTAAAACCTCTGAACGGGCTTCACTTGGGCAATTGACATGAATCCTTTGCCGCTGCCATGCGATAGCTATATTGTCCACCTTGAACGAAATACCTGATGACCCATCAGGTGGAAATTCCCCAAAAACAATTTCAACCCCCTCAAAAGGTTCTTTCTGGGAATCCAACTCGATTGCAAAGGCTTTGCGTGGCTGAGTGTACTCCCGGAGAATTTTTCCACCGGTTGGAACCTCCGCAAGAAAACAAACACGGATCATATCATCAGCCATGCGAAGGAACTCTGATTATTGCTTTGAATGAACCGGAGATTGGGATGACACAGGCACCTCAATCGGGGGCATGAAAGGATTTTGGACCTTCATGACTTCCTCAATGATGGATTCAGCCACAACATCGGCGGAATCAACACACCCATTGATTGTGGAATCAAAAAGATAATCACCCACAACAAACAATCCCTTGTGCCTTGTCGGTTCAGGAATATGACGGGAAACCGTTTCCATGATAGGACGACCTCCCGGCATGCCATTCACCGCGCCTGCGTAACGATGCACATGTGATTCCAATGCAAGGCCAGCACCATGTTTAAGGCATTCAGGCAGATTCTCCAGCACTAATTGAGTCAAGCGGGAATCATCCAGGTTACAAAGGCTTTGTGCTTGTTCGCCAGCGATTAGCCAACCAAGTATCCCGTATTCACTGTCAGTTGCCCGGGAGGACTCATCATAGACGCAACATCCACCAAAAGCGTCAAGCATGAAGTAGGAACCAGGGATCTGTTCGCGCCAGAATGGTGCCTTGAACAGCACGGTCACCCGGAGATAATGGGCTGGATAGTCGTAATGCGCATGGTGCTTTCTCATGGCTTTTTGAAGAAGCTCACCACCATACTGGATACCCATGAGCCAGTTGTTGGGTAATGCCATCACGACAAAGTCATAAGTTTCAGAGGTAATTTGACCCTTGTGACGCGAGGTTATCGTGTAAGTGTTGTTGGTTGAACCTGAAACCTGCAATACGGTTCGCTGAAGAAGGATTTTTGCGGTAAGGCGCTTGGCAAGTTCCTGGGGTAGGCGTTCAATGCCACCATCAATGGTGTAAAGCCTCATGTAATCGGGTTCATCCATCAGATAATTTTGCAAGCCATAGCTGGCGCTTGTATTTTCTGGTTCCGTTGCCAGGTCGCTATGCACGGCGACCTCGATGAATCGCCGGGCATCAGGATCGGAAACCTTGTTCAACAAACTTCGAAATGAATGTTTTGAGTAGGGATCGGCGTTATCCTGCTTCCAATCAGACTCGTAATATTCAGGAGGACTAATGGCCATTCGGGCGTTACGCAAAAAACGGCGCAATGACTTGTTGGTTTTTCTTCCAAATACTTTCGTTATGTCCCTGGAATTTTGAATGATATGATTATCGATCACAACAGCACGACCCTTCAAGGGCCGGGTGGATAATCCCATTTCAACAACCAATTCCTTGAGAGGGTCAATTCCAAGTTGTGAGTAATCATAAAGCTCAGCTGCACCTGCTTCAAATTTTAGCGGGGCCTGGCTGAATTGACGGGTAATGATTTTTCCACCAAGGCGATCACTCGACTCATAAAGAGTCACATTGCATACACCAGGAGCGCGCTTTTGAAGATAGTAGGCGGTTATCAATCCACCCGGTCCACCACCTATGATTGCGATTCGCATAAAAAATCCTTGAATTAACAGGCATTCGCTCACACAGAATCAATGCCTGAAAATCGACAAAGTTTCTAATATTCGTCCTGAATCTGATTTTTTCACGACAAAAACTATTGCCGGGGGAAAACAAAGAGTACTTTTATACTTTGATAGTTTTGGGGAACTAACAGATGTTTTCAATGATCTAATGTAGAATATTTTATCATTATAAAACTCACCCTTCAATGATTATTGAAGACATAATTTCATTATGAAATCTAATAATCCTCTCATAAAGAGAGTATGGCTAAACTGGCGAACATGGGACCCGTATTAATAAAATGATTGTATTTAAATTTCACACTGTATTCATCAATCATTGATCTTGATGAATTTTGCATCGCCAGAGAATGAAACAATCACATCTTTTTTGTCTTTAAGGCGCCTTCCTTCAAAATCATATCTGAGAATCTTTTTTTCATCATCTCGAATTTCATAAACTGCTGAAATCTTAAAATTTGGCAACCTATCCCTTAGCGCGGCCATGATCTTTTTCGGGGTATCTTGCAAATTAATTTCAGTTTCTATTTCCTCAATATCACCATTTGGCTCAACTGTCACACAAACATATCGACCTTTTGAATCAACCCCCTCGATATCGTACCAGTTATCTTTTCCATCCGTTTCTTTTACGGCTTTGTTCCACTTGGCATTTGGTACCGCGCTATCAGCCGCCTTTCGAATCACTTCTGGAAGATTGGACAATGCCACATCCTCGCCTTTGACAGGATTGACCGTAAGGCCGAATATAACGACCACAAAAAAGACAAAATGGCCAACCCAATGCTTTGGCGTGACGCTATTATTGATAAAAAACTTCATATGCATACTCTCCATTAAGATACCAGACCTTGAAATCACAACTTAACCCTTAGCTGGGCAGGATTGCCCTCAGGCTTGGAAACCAGTCCCATAAAAGTTTGGGAATCGGGCTTATCCTTCCCAACTTTAACGGTGTGCTTTCCTTCCGCATAAACTCTTGGAGAAAACTTACCACCTTGAGTGCGAACCGTGTAAAGAACCTCCCCGGTTTTTTCCTCCACCACCTGAACCACACCATCGATGCCATTTTCAAAAACAATCTCAGACAGATAACCCATAACTTTTCTACCATCGTTGGCATCCATGGCCACCTTGATTGGCCAACCGGGGAACTGAGCCTTATCCCCTTTTTTGGCATCACTGAACCGGGGCCAGCATTCAAAGGTTATCGTGCGGTCTTTCTTGTTGAACCGGGCAATGCCATAACCATCAGCCCGTTTTTTTTCATCGGTGATATCTTCGGGGTTTGCGTATGCCATCATGGATATCCTGTTGCCGAGGCCATCAAGAAAATCCCCCGTCCATGGCAAGGGGCTGCCTTTCACTGGATTGGAGCCGGGTTTCTCATCAAGAGGATGCCACCAACGGCCATAAATCGTGTTCACTAGTGCAGGGCTGGTAAAACCATAAGGGCCATCTCTAAAATCCTTGATTCCATGTTTAACAGTCACGGCAAGATGCTGGTCACCACAAAGATGAACGGCCCATGCCCTGCGGATAAGTTCCAAGGCCTTGTTACGCGGGGTCTGAGGCCAACCGTTGCAATCCAAATCCGCCAATAACCTGCTGTCGCGCCCGCCATGCATATGCACCGCGCCACAAAAAGCCGTCTGGGAAAGTACACACTTCATCTGTGCACCGGTCCAATCCTGGCTCCAGTTTTCCAAAAACTTCTCCTGCCTCGGACCCAGCAATTGAAGGTTGGGCAGGTCGATGGTTTTGGGATCATACTTGGGATCATTGATATGATCAGGGCGGGGCCCCATCTTGGGAATTTTCCCATCCGGCCCGGTCTTGAATTTTCGATCCTCAAGAATCGCAAAATCCACGCCGCCCAGGGTCAGGCGGGTGAAATAAACCCCAATGCCCCTGTCGACGGGCGCAGGATCAACCGGGTCGGGAAGGTTCCACGATTGCTGCCTTTGCACCTGGTTCACATAGTCGACAGGATAGCGGTATCCACCATCGGAATCACCGGGCTTGACCGATTTTTTACCATTTTCACCCCAGACATTTCCATGCCCGACATCATGGTCATCCGGTATGCAAATGGTCGGCCTGTCACGGATGATGTCCCTGAACTGCAAACCGAATTCAATCCAGCCCGCGGTATGCTCGGTATGGCGGTATGTCTGGTCGCCACCAAAAAAAAGAATGTCCGGGTTCTGCAGCTTCAGGTTTTCAATGATCTCAGGCCTCATGCCGACAGTGCGACTTGAATTACAAGACATGTTGGCAACGATGATCTCCTCCTTGCCAACAGGGTCCTTGCGGATCAAGCCATCAAAGGTCGCCTTTTCACCATGACAAACCCGGTAGGGAACATCCTTGGTGTTGTCCCATTTCTCAATTCGGAAATGCACATCCCAACCCGGGTAGAAAACCTCCGCGCGGGAAACCTCCACCCATTTGCCCTGCTGCAATAATTCCAAACGGGCAAAACGCTGTTCCTCAGGCATCAGGGGAAACAACTGGGCCGATACTTTAAGCACCCCGTTTTGATGGGTGTACATGGCAAATGCGACAACCTTCTCCCGGGCGACATTCATGGATGGCACGGGTGGAGGACCGCCACCCTTGCCCTTGCCCTTTGTCTGGTTTTTGGGTGCGCCATCCTGCGCCCACCATTTTCCGGTGGTCAGCGATTCCAAGTTGGGAAACTCGGTTCCAAAAGGCTTGGCGGGGGCCTGCCCAACCGTGGCGCCTGGCATCAAGGATAATACTCCCAAACCAGTCGCTGTCACCTTCATTACATCCCGGCGATTTATTTTCTTCATGTCATCCCATCACTTGAATTTTCAATATTTTTCATAAACAACTTCAACCATGCACCCCGAACTGTTTCAACGCGTCAGGATTCAACTCAATGCCCAAACCAGGCTTATCGGGCAAAGTCAACAAGCCATTCGCATCGGGGCGAAAAGGCGTTTTGATCAGGTTGTCAACATAAGGTGAAGGAGTCAGAAATTCAACATACTTGGCGACTGGCATGGCACATGCGAGATGAATGTCCGCCGCCAACCCGATTGCGGTGTTCCAGCCGTGTGGCACCCAAAGCACATTGTTTTCATACGCCATCCATGCGATGCGCCATGCCTCGGTCAACCCGCCACACTTGGTGCAATCGGGTTGAACCACATCCACAGCCTGCATTTCAAAAAGAGGTTTGAAACTTTGCCTGCGGGTAAGCACTTCGCCTGTTGCAATGGGCACGGGCGAATGCTTCCTTAATTCACTAAACCCCGCGAAATCATCAGGGGGCAGGGCTTCCTCAAACCAAACCACATCATAATTTGCAAGCATCTGGGCGGTGCGAAGGGCCCACTTGTAACCATGGGGCCAGAAAGCCTCGCTGCCACCCGCGTCAACCATCAGTTCAACATCAGGCCCGATGGTTTCCCTCGCGGTGCGAACCAGTTTTTCATCGGTATGAAAATCCCTGCGACCAAAGGGCTTCCAACCAAGCTTGATCGCTTTGAACCCATTCTTGATGGCGGCTTTGAGCTTCTCTTTCAGCGGTTCCACCTCATCGAAAAGTAGTGAACCATAGGGCTTGATCTGGGTTCGATAGTTTCCACCGAGAAGCCTTGAAACAGGCTGCTTTGTGATTTTTCCAAACAGATCCCAGAGGGCGATATCGATACCGCTGATGGCATGTTCAACGCTGCCACCCCTTCCCTGCCAGAACATGTTCTGACGGAGTTTTTCGCTGATGCGCGCGGGTTCATCGGTTCGCTCGCCTATCAAAAAAGGCTTGAGCAACTTCACAGCGGCACGCACCAGTTCGCTATTGGTGAATGTGCTGCCTATGCCAACAAGGCCTTCATCGGTGAGCACTTCAACAATCGTATGGACATTGTCCTCGGGTGTAAGTTCCTTGGCCCAACCCCCCTCAACGGTGCCGCCCGCCAATCCTGTGATGCGCAAGTCAACAATCTTCATTCCATAATCTCCAAGGATAAATTCTTTGACAAAAGTTCCGGGGTTAGATCGAATGTTGGTTCCATGGCATGGGCATGGTGGGTTTTTTACGATGAAGATCCCGCCTGACATCCTTGGGCCGGTCTTTAAACCAGGGAACAAAGCGCGCAAGTTGCCTTACTGCCTCCTCGTAAGCCTCACGGCCCTTCTCGGGAGTCGCAAGCTCGGCATCGCCCAACACACCGGTATCTGAATAACTGCTGGTCCACGAAACCACCGTCGCAGGCCCCGCAGCGAACAGATCAACCCAGTTGAACGGGCTATCTTCATTGTTAAAGCTTATGGTGCCGCTCTTGATTTTGTCCTTGCGAACATTGTCGCCATCAAGATACATGTAAAGGCTGGTTTCAAGTTCGCAGGCATGAGAGCAACCACCCGGAAATTTACTCTGCCTCCATCTGGGAAGGAATTGCTTGTCCACTGTAAGCAGGTTCCACCAGGCGATCACGCAGCATTCCGCGTCGGTTTCAAGGTTGGTTCTGCGCGCCACCAGGTCAAGGTTGGGCATGTTCGACCCGTGTCCGTTCAAGAGGATGATCTTCTTGAAACCGTGATAGGCAAGCGACTTCGTGATATCAAGCACATGATGCATGAAGTGTTCGAAATCTTGGTTGATCGTGCCGGGAAAATCCATCACATGACCCGTGTAACCATATGCCACCACCGGAAGAACCAGCATCTTTTCAGGAACTTCACGACCTGCGCCATTGGCTATCCCCACCGGGCAAACCAAGTCCACATCCAGCGGAAGATGATGACCATGCTGCTCCACCGCGCCACAGGGAATAATGCAAACCTTGCCCAGGTCCACGGCATCATTGATTTCGGGCCAGGTAAGTTTCTCGTAACGATACTCAGTCTTTGCACGGCTCATGCCATAACCCCCATGTTGATTATCTTGATTCCGCCACCAGGTACTTTTTCACAAACTTTTCGTCGAGGGTCACACCCAGGCCCGGCCTATCCGGGACCTCGATCGTGCCATTGACCGATTGCACCTTTTCAAGGGTCAATTCATGCCTCAAGGGTGAATCCTCCACGCAATCCTCGAACAGGAAGGCATCCCTGCATGTTGAAAGCCAATGAAGGCTGGCTGCAACGGTGAGCGGGCTGGTGTAGCAATGGTTGCAAAGGCGCGCGCCTATTTCTTCAACTCTCGCCCTGATATACGCGGCCTCTGTGAACCCGCAGCGCGATATATCCACCTGGTAAACATCAAGCGCTTTATGATCAATGAACGGCCTGAACGATTCCCGCCCACACTCGCCCTCACCCGCCGCTATCGGAATCGGTGATCGATCCCTTAGCCAAATATATCCCTCGATATCATCCTCCCGCAAAGGCTCTTCAAACCATTCGGGATTGAACTCGGCGAATGCGTGGGCCCTTCTCAAGGCGGTTCGCGCATCGTAAACACATCCTGCATCGATCAACAGCGTGGCATCGCCCAACCCTTTTCTAGCACCCCGCACCAGATCAATATCCACCGCTTCCGAAGT
>SYCV01000018.1 GCA_005786805.1 Planctomycetia bacterium
GTTGGTGAAAAACATGTCCCGCCTAATCAACTTGGTAAAACCGGGTATGATAATTCCATCTTTAATGGTGATAAAACTGGTGCGAGGCGCATGGCAGGCTCTGCTACCGCCCCGGGAACCGGCACATCTGTCATCGCCAAGTTTCCAACTGATCAAACCTCTGGTGTGTTTGGAAGCGCCCATCCCGGTGTTTGCCAGTTTGCCTTGTGTGATGGCAGTGTTCGTTCCCTTCGGGCAACCATTTCCAATGATTCATTGCGAAAGCTTGCCAATCGCATGGATGGCGAAATCGTCGATAGCAATGACTATTAACCTGGTCGATTGAATCGTCTTAAAAATTGGATTTCCGCTCATTGAAAATTTGATACACACAGTCAAACATGTACTTGGCCATTGGATTTCAACTCACCCACATAATTCAATTGATGTTTGAGGTTTGCAAAATTTGAGTTATAGTTGATATTTAAATCATGCCTGTGATGACTTGGATTTGTTCCTTCGGCTTTCCGTGGCTTTAATATGAAAAACCACTTGAATATCTTGGTTTTAATTTGTTTGATCCTTGTCTCGGGGGTTGCTTCGGCCCAACCCTCATTTGAAAAAGATCTGCAACCCTTTCTTAAAACCCATTGCATCCGTTGTCATGGTTCAGAAAAGCAGGAAGGCGATTTCCGGATCGACCGCTTGTCTCCTGAAGTTGGCATTAAGGATGCCTCACTTTGGGGCGAGGTTATAGAGCGAATAAGTTCCGGGCAAATGCCACCAAAGAATGTCAAGGCCCGCCCCTCTGCCGATGAGAGTGCGAGGGTGGTCCAATGGCTTTCAGCCCGCATCAAGGAGGGTGAAGCGGCGCGGATGGCAAAGCGGGCACGCGTTTCATATCACCGGCTGACTCGTGAGGAATACGTCAATTCAGTAAGAGACCTGATTGGTGTTGAGTATGATGCCGCCGACCCGGGTGGATTATTGGAAGACCCGGAGTGGAATGGTTTTGAGCGGCTTGGATCCGTCCTTACTTTGTCACCAACCCATATTGAAAAATACATGGCCGCCGCGGAAGTTGTTCTGGCGGAGGCATACCCCGCCAAGAGGGTTGAATATCGTGATTTAAGCACCCGTGCTGCCACCATGAGGCCAAATCAACCCCATTATGAGCGCCTTGAAAAAGCCGGATTGCTTGACAAGGTCCGTTATCCCCTGACCACTTCAGGCGAGCTTTTTCGTGGCTCAAGCCCTTTTCATGGTTCGCCTGACAGGGCGTTTCCCGGTCCCGGGATTTATGAGATCAGCTACACCGTCTGTGGTTTAAAACCAGAGGATCAAAGGCCACCTCGGATGCAAGTGTATGAACACAAGCTCGACCGGGTGTTGTTTGAAAGGGATATCATCGCCCCCGAGGACAAGCCGGTCACCGTGACATTCAGGACCCACCTTGTTCGCCCACCTGAGATTCATGTGATCAACCTTTCAGGCGGACCAAGGCATCCACGAAATAATTCTGATAGTCGGATTCCTTTCATCACCAGCGCGGGACCACTCGCGCCCTGGCAGATGAAAATCACCGACCAGCAGGGCTTGCCACGGGTTCCCCTCCTTATCATTGACTCGATATCAATGCGGGGTCCGATTGTCACCGGCGAGGAACAACGCAGGCGTGACGAGTACATGCCAAAGACCGAAGGCGACATGGCCCAAGTTCGCGCGGGCCTTGAGGCAATGGCAAGTCGCGCGTTTCGAAGGCCATTGAAAGAGGGGGAATTGCAAACCTATCTGAAAATTGTCGAGAGTGAAGTCGCCGCAGGTGCAAAGTTCATGGATGCGATTAAATCCGCGATGACTGCTATTCTTTGCTCAAAGAGTTTTCTCTTCCTGGCGGAAGGCGACCAGGGTGTCGAACGCCATGGGTTGAATGACTGGGAAATCGCATCGCGATTGTCCTATCTTGTTTGGAGCACCATGCCTGATGATGAGCTTCTGAAGGCGGCAAGGGATGGACGCCTGCACAATAAAGATGAGTTGAAGCGTCAACTTTCCAGGTTGCTTGCCGACCCAAGGTCGGAACGCTTCTCAAGATCTTTTCCCACGCAATGGCTTCGTCTTCGGAAAGTCGGAATGTTTGCCCCCGACAAAAAGATTTACCCCAATTATGATCGTCATCTTGAGAAAAGTATCATCGAGGAACCGCTGGCGTTTTTTAACCGCGTGTTGAGGGAGCGATTGTCCCTTCGTGAATTTATCGAATCGGACTGGACGATGGCGAATCCTCGCCTGGCTGACTTTTATGGACTTCCCCCCCTTGCGGTTGATGAGTTCCAGAAGGTTTCCCTCAAGGCTGATAATCAACGAGGGGGATTATTGACACAAGCCTCCATTCTCTCGCTTACCTCGGATGGCACCCGGCATCGCCCTGTCCACCGGGGTGTCTGGTTATCGGAATCGATTTTTGGCAGGTCTCCTCCGCCCCCTCCGGCAAATGTCGACCCGATTCAGCCTAACCCGCTTACCGCTCCCAAAGCCACCATTCGCATGAAACTTGCCGCCCATGTGCATGATCCAAGATGTGCATCCTGCCATAAGAACATTGATCCGCTTGGCATGGCCTTTGATAATTACAACGCCATTGGCGAATGGCGCACTCGTGAGAAAGTGGAAGGGACAGGGGATGACCCTCCGGTTAATGCTTCCGGGGTTTTGCCCGATGGCCGGTCCTTCGCCAATGTGAGGGAGTTCAAGCAGCTTTTGCTTGCTGATCTGGACACATTCAACCAGGCGTTTGTTGAAAAGCTAGCGGTTTATGGGATGCGCAGGACCATGACGGTTGATGATAGGGAAAAATTGAAAGAGATCGCCAATAAGGGTCGTGAAAAGAATTATTGCGTCTCGGATATTCTTGAGGCGTTTGTACTCTCGGATTTATTTCAGCAGCGTTAATCTAAGGGAGATGAAATGAACATTCTAACCAATAAATGGCACATCAGCCGTCGTCATCTCCTTCGTGGGATTGGTGCAAGCATCGCTTTGCCGATGCTTGAATGCATGCGCTTACCAAGTCATGGCGCAACACAAGTCCCACGGTTGACACCTCCGAAACGGAGTGTCTTTCTTTATATTCCCAATGGTGTCAACACATTGACCTGGCAGATTGAAAAGCCGGGTGCCGATTACGAACTCACCACCCCGCTCAAGTCCCTCGAGCGACATCGGAATGATTTCACCCCTATCAGCGGGCTTCATCATCCTTTGGTCATAGGCAAGGCTCATAATTGCGACCAGGTTTGGCTAACCGGGGCGAATGTTCCCAGCAATGGCGGGGCATTTCGAAACACTGTTTCCGCGGACCAATTGATCGCAGAGGTCCAGGGTGAATCAACCCGGTTTCCATCGCTTGAGATGTCGATTGATGGGTTTTCGCTGGCATGGTCGCGTGATGGCATTCAAATTCCATCTGAAAGAAATGTGAAAACGATTTTTGAGCGTATGTTTGGTGAACAACCAGGTGGAAAGAACGCGGTTCGCCGCCGCTTGAATCAGCGTGGCAGTATTCTTGATGCCGTGCTGGGGGATGCCCAAAGCGTGAACAGCAACCTTGGCGCGGAAGACCGTAATAAGTTGGATGAATACCTGACAGCGGTTCGCCAGGTGGAACTACGAACCAAAAAGGCTGAAAACTGGCTGGATGTTCCAAGACCCAAGCTTGATAGTTCCATCACGGGGCGATTCACCCGCCAGATGAGCCATGACCAGGTCCGTGAATACCATCGTCTATTTTATGACTTGATGGTGCTGGCATTACGCACGGACACCACCCGTGTGATCACCTGCATGATCGGAAGTGAGGCCAATGGCGGGGCCATCCCAGACATCGGCATTTCACAAACCCGGCACGGCCTTTCCCATCATAATGGTGACCCCGAGCAACTTCGTCGACTGACGCAAACCGACACCTTCCATGTAGAACAGCTAAGCTATTTTCTCGATCAGCTAAAGTCTAACCAGGCCGAGGATGGCAGCCTGTTGGACACCACCCAGGTTCTTTGGGGAAGCGGCATGTCGTATGGGCATAGCCATGGTAATGCGAATCTGCCTATCCTTTATGCAGGGGGTAAAAAGCTTGGGGTCAAGCATGGCAGACATGTTGATTACAACCTGCCAAAGATTGGCAAGTACAATGTCGCGGAAGCCAACGAGCATTACAAGATATGCGGCCGTCCCGTGGACGATAAGGCGCGATTAAGCAACCTGCTTCTCACAATCATGCAACGATGTGGCGTTAATGCGGAAAAATTCCAGGACAGCACAGGTGTGATTTCCGAGGTGGTGGCCTAGACCATGCGAAACACTCTTAAGATTTTGTTTGTCTCCATGATGGTTTTTGCCTTTGATTGGCCGGTTATTTCTGTAATTGGCGCTGAACCTCAATACAGGACCGATGATGGTGCGAACAAGAAACTGCCTTGGTATAAGCTTGTTGCTGGCCAGTTTCCGCCCGAGGGTTCCGCTCATTACATCCAGGGTGAACTCATCAAGGTTGACCACCCATACCGCAAGCTTGTGATTCGGGTGGATCGCAACGATTCGCAGGACCGTGGTGTCTGGGATCTTCCCCTTCCCCTCGACATGCTGCCTTATGGCTCGATTTATTACCATGGGGCGCCTGCTGCATTGTGCGATATCCCGCTAGGCACACACCTTCACACCTGGTGTTTCCTGAAGGCTGAATCAGATGAACGCGCCCCTTTAGCGGTGTTTCATGAACGCGTTTCCCCCGAAGCTGCATTTCGACGATGCATTCGCGTGGAGGATGATTTCAGCTATCGGGCAAGACAAAAACAGTTGTGGAAAATAGACAGCGTAAACCTTGAAAAAAAGAAACTCAACGCCACACTCATGCAGGATGGAAAACCAGTTGGTGCTTCAAAATCGTTTGATCTTTTTGGTCGCACAAGGATCTACCAGGACCGTGGGCATGGAACAGTCGAGTCGCTGGCGAAGGACCAGTTGGTGCAGTTCAACCTCACCTGGGTTGGCCTGTATGGGCCGGGCCGCATCCTTGAAATTTATCTCGATGAACCCAGCCGAAAATTGGTGACTAATTATCAGATGGATAGCCATCGACAGCATATTAAGGAGCGCGGCCTGCCTGCCTGGGTGGATGCGGTTGATGACAAGAAACAGCTCGTCACTTTCACATTTTTTGACGGGGTTGATCCCACGCTTTTCAACGATTTAACCAAGATCAATCCTGAACCACTTGGCTGGCCCGCCGCTTTGTTCGGCAAAGGCGGTGCGAAGGATGACCTTGCGCCCAAGGGCACGATTGCCGTTGCTCATGAATCCCTGATGACCTATGACCCAACCAATGATCGAAAAGGTGGTAACATATTGAAGTTCAACAAGGTTCCCGTGGTGCCCGGGTCCAGTGGGATACAAATACAACTGGAATGCGGCATGCTTCTGGATGGGTTTCGTCCCACCAGAATCGTGAGGTTTTTCCCCGCAAGCTGGCCCTTTGTCACCATCCCTATGGAAGAGTCCCTGTTCGGGCGTGAATGATCAAGATTAATTTTTTTATGAGCTTCCTTGTTTAATCAAAGCCCGATGTGCCGGTTGACCGGTATCACATTTCCCGTTCTACTTTTTTGAATGTGGATGATCACTCATGGATGCTGCAAGATTTGCATCCTGATGACTGATACGACAAATCCGATGGTTTGAATATTAAAATAGATTCTCAGGGGGGCTTTCTTTAAAATTAAAACATCATTGTTCAGAATTATTTTAAGGTGAGAAATGAAAAGAATACTTGGATTGGTGATGGTGCTGGGTTTGGTGGGTGCATTGTTGGTGATGGCACAGGAGGGCAGGCTGGGAAGCCCTGTGCAGAAGTTCCAGCAGTTGGATTCTCTTTTACCCTCGCCCTCCCAGCAGCGCCTTGCGACCGGTGCCCCCGGTTCTGGTTATTGGCAGAACCGCGCTGATTATGATATCCGCGCTGAACTTGACGAGGATAAGCGGGCACTTTCCGCTGAAGCTACCGTCACCTACCATAACGCCTCGCCCGACACGCTTGATTATCTTTGGGTCCAACTGGACCAGAACTATTTGGCCGGCAGCGCCGATTCGCGGTTGGCGCCAAATGCCAAACGTGGCGTCGATATCAAAAAATTCAGCTACACCGCCCTAGACCGCCTCCTCGCTTACGAGAACTATGACGGAGAATTGAAAATCACCAAGCTCACGGATTCCGAAGGCAAGGGTATTCCCCATACCATTGTGAAGACGATGATGCGTCTTGATCTTCCCAAACCCCTCAAGCCTGGCGCTGATTTTGTCTTTAAGATCGCCTGGAATTACCCGATCAACGATGCCAAGCGCATCATGGCTCGCACCGGCTATGAGTTTTTCAAGGAGGATGGTAACTCCATCTATACCATCGCCCAGTGGTTCCCACGCATGGCGGCCTACACGGATTACGGCGGATGGATCAACAAACAGTTTCTTGGCACAGGTGAATTCACCCTGGAGTTTGGTGACTACAAGGTCGCCCTGACCGTGCCAGATGATCATGTCGTGGCTGCGACAGGTTCGCTGAAAAACGAAGATCAGGTTCTATCCAAAACCCAGCGGGAGCGAATTCTTCAGGCGCATAAAGAAGTAAAGAAGCCCCTTTTCATCGTCACCCCTGAGGAAGCCAAGGCAGCGGAAAAAGGCAAGCCCAAGGGAAAGAAGACCTGGGTCTTCCAAGCTGAGAATGTTCGTGACTTCGCTTTCGCAAGTTCCAGAAAATTCATATGGGATGCCATGGCGGTGGCCGGCACTGAAGTCAACGGCAAACCAGTGATGGCAATGTCGCTCTACCCCAAGGAAGGTATGCCACTTTGGGATAAATACTCGACCCATGCCATCGCCCACACGATTGAGGTCTATTCGCGTTACACATTCGATTACCCTTACCCGGTGGCCTGGTCCATCAATGGACCGATCGGTGGCATGGAATACCCGATGATTTGCTTCAACGGGCCCCGTCCGGAGAGGGATGGAACCTACCCTGAACGCACCAAACACGCCCTGATCGGGGTTGTCATCCATGAGGTCGGCCACAACTATTTCCCCATGATTGTCAACAGCGATGAACGCCAATGGACATGGATGGACGAGGGAATTAATTCATTTTTGGAGTACCTTGCCCAGGAAGAATGGGAGCCAAATTGGAAGCCCCATCGTAGCAACCGCGGGATGATAGATTACATGAGACTCAAGGATCGGGTTCCCGTGATGACGAATTCAGAGTCCATCGCGGATCTGGGCCCCAACTCCTACGGGCAGCCGACGATCGCGCTTAACATCCTTCGGGAAAACATCCTCGGTCGCGAGGCTTTTGATCATGCCTTCAAGACTTATGCCAGGCGCTGGAAATTCAAGCGCCCGACTCCAGCGGACTTTTTCCGCACGATGGAGGATGCCAGCGGTGTGGATCTGGATTGGTTCTGGCGGGGTTGGTTTTACAGTGTGGACCATGTCAATGTCGCCATTGATGAGGTTCTTTGGCTGCAGCTTGACTCCCGTGATCCCGCGATCGAGAAGCCAAAGGCAAAGGCTGAACGCGAATCCCAACCAAAGACACTGACCAGGGAACGCAATGCCTCGCTCCCTAGGCGAATTGATCGCTTCCCGGAACTCAAGGATTTTTATGATAGTTATGATGAGGCGACTGTCCTGCCCAGCGAGAAGAAGAAATACGAGGCCCTGATCAGGGAACTTGAGGAATCCAGGATCGATACCAAGCTGTTGAAGACAAAGCATAACATCTATGTGATCGAACTAAGCAACCTGGGCGGCATGGTCACTCCTGTGCCTCTGAAACTTGATTACACTGATGGAACCAGCGAGGAGCTAAAGATCCCCGCCGAGATCTGGCGCTTCAACACGGAGAAAGCCTCAAAGGTCCACCTTACCGCAAAGGAGCTTAAGGCGGTGACCTTTGATCCGCGCCAGGAGTTGATGGATACGGAAATTGAAAATAATTTCTGGCCTCGCCGTGCCGTGAAGAACAAGCTTCAGCTTTTCAATGATGAGAAGCCCGTGAACCCCCTACGAGAGCTTGGTAAACCCGATGCATCCAAGGAAACACCTAAGAAGTAATCCTATCATCCTCGCTGAGTGGGATACTTATTTAGTGACATGCGTCTGGCTAGCTTAAGAAATCTGTCTCTGAAGGGTGAGATTTTTTTGATGGGGGCCTTATTGAGTTAGTAAAGAAACTAGGGTTGATTTTTATTGACCATCAACCCTGAAGCAAGCCACGTGCTTGATCCATAAGCCATTCCCACGGTTGCATAAAGGCCAATCATATCCCAGAAGTAAGGTGGTTGGAATACCTGACTAAGCCAGGACCAAGCGAGTGCGCCACTCACCCAGCCTATAAAGCTAAGAAATATCCAAATGTATACCCGCTTGTAGCCAGAGAGTTTTAAATGGATGGCTTGGGTAATACCAAAACCACCACCAATGCAAAGCTTGAACCACCATATGCCCAGGAAGGATAAGGGTATTCCAAGGATGGTAAGTATTGGCCAGAGCCAGGGCCAGCGCAATTGCCGCCGTAGGAAAAACATTTGAATTAATCCCACCATTAGTGGCATGAGAACGATGCCACTGTTTCGGTGGTAAACTTTTTCATTGAGAAACCAATCGATCGCGATGAAGGAGGAAAGGGCAAGGGTGTGAAGCAGAATCCAGGTGAATGCATTGGGCTGCGAGAAATTTTTGGTGATGCCCAGGTTTGAATCAAGAGTTGGTGATTGCATGGATGAAATTTCGGGCATGACTATGGAAGGGTGATGAAAAAAAAGCGGAGGGGCAGGGATTTGAACCCTGGAACGGGTTTCCCCGTCTCCGGTTTTCAAGACCGGTGCAATCAGCCGCTCTGCCACCCCTCCTGCTTAAAGTCTATTTTCAAGGTTTTAGGCTCGTTTGCCAAGTCAGTTTCAATA
>SYCV01000133.1 GCA_005786805.1 Planctomycetia bacterium
TTATCAAGGCTTTGCAGGAGAGCAAGGCGGTCGTCCAGCCTTTCACGGGGTAGTTTGATTTTAAGATCCTGCATAAGGCCATTTCCTGCCCCGGGCTGGACAGGTGCTAGAGATGGAGAAAATGGACCAGTGGCATCGAACTTTCCAAACTGCATCACGCCCGCCTGGGCTGAAGGTTCCACTGCCCTTGGAAACAGAAGCGCGTTTCTGGGTATGGCTTTTTGAGGGTGCGATATCCCCGCAACGGCTGAATATAAACTCCCAAGGTTTGCACCAGAGGTGGTTTTGCAGACAATCGGTTTGATGTCGTGGTTGGCATCACCCGGGACATAGGATCGAACGATAGTTAATTTGTCAGCATGTCTTGCAAGTTTGGGAAAAGGCGAGCCAAAAAGCACACCTGGAATATTGGTTTGAACGGTGCCTAAAGGACCGCGGATCTCCTTGGGAGCTTCGGGTTTGGGGTCAAAAGTTTCGACCTGGCTGGGCCCGCCATGAAGGAAAAGAAAAACAACGGATTTGTCAGTGAGAACCGATTTTTCATCCGCCTTTGCCAAGTTAGCTGAAGCCAGGCCAGCCAAGCCAAAACCCCCTATTTTAAGGAAGTCCCTTCTTCTAAACCGGTTGTCGTGGTCCCAAAAAGTAAGCATGGAGAATTCTCAAGTATGCATCCATAGGGTAGGAAGATTTCAGTTTAGTTTAAGATCGGCAAAATAGCCAGCGAAACCCAATAATTAAAGGTTTTTTTGTTGAAGTTTCCAAGACTTGGTTTTTTTTGATTTGAGTGGCATTTATTTTCATCTAATCTCCAATGCTGTGTTATACATGGTCTTTAATCTTTTAAATTTTGGGACTTGGTTGCATTTACCAGGTTTGATTTAACAATATTTGAAATTGGGTTTTGCATGGATTTGTTAACAGCAATCTCAAGTTTGCCATTTGTGACTCTGCTTTTTTTACTATTCGCACTTGCGATAGCTTTCGGGTTCGAATTTGTAAATGGTTTTCATGACACCGCCAACGCGGTGACAACTGTTATTTACACAAAATCGCTACCCGCAACCCCCGCTGTTCTCTATTCCGGATTTCTAAATTTTCTAGGCGCAATCACAGGCGGTACTGCTGTTGCTTTTAGTATTGTCAATCTCTTACCAGTGGACCTGCTTATCGACAATAATAATGGCAGGGCTTTGGTGATGGTGTTATCCCTTTTGATAGGTGGCATTGTTTGGAATCTTGGCACTTGGTTCATTGGATTGCCGGTCAGTTCCTCGCATACTCTCATAGGCTCGATCCTGGGGGTCGGGATTGTCAACAGTTTGATAAGCGGCAATGGATTGGCTGGCTTAAACTGGGGGCAGGTCATCACGGTGATGACGGCGTTGTTGGTATCCCCATTATTGGGATTCGCGTTGGCTGCAATCGGATTGCTCGCCATGAAATTGTTGGTGCGTGATGAAAAACTTTACGATTCGCCCAAGGATGGTCATTTGCCCCCGTCATGGATCCGCGGGATATTAATCCTGACTTGTGGCGGTGTGAGTTTTGCACACGGCTCAAATGATGGTCAAAAGGGAATGGGGTTGATCCTTCTGGTGCTCATCGGTTTCATGCCTGTTTACTATGCCATGGATATTCACGATAATCAAAAAGCCAAAACATGCAGGGATGCGGTTGTTGATGTTAAAGAAAAACTTGAAAAATCTAAAATCACGGATGCGACAGTGTTAGGGCAGGCTGACCGGGTTATAGAAAGTTTGGAAGGTAAGATTTCGCTCAGGGAAGTTCCTGCTGATAAGAGATGGGAGGTCCGCAAGGAAATTTACGGACTTGTGGTCGCCTTGGGCAAGCTTCAGGACACGAATCCACCACTTAAAAAAAATATCAATTCACAGTTTTCAGTGATTAAGTCCTCTATTGAATTTGTTCCCATGTGGGTTGTGATGGGAGTCGCCCTGTCCCTGGGTTTGGGAACCACTGTTGGTTATAAGCGCATAGTGATAACGGTCGCGGAAAAAATCGGGAAATCGCACCTTACTTATGGCCAGGGTGCCGTCGCGGAAACCATCACCGTGGCTACGATATTAGGAGCGGTTTATTTGCATCTGCCTGTTAGCACCACCCAGGTGCTTTCGAGTGGGATCGCTGGCACGATGGCAGCCAATAATTCCGGAGTTCAGTTTGATACCTGTCGAAAAATTCTTTTAGCCTGGGTCTTCACCCTTCCTATTTCAATCACGCTTTCAGGGTTGCTTTTTATCGTTGGATCGAAGTTGATATGAACATGTTGTCTTTTTTAATTCTTTTGAGAAAAAAGCAAAACTTCTACAATGACTATTGGTTTAATCATTGATTGATACAAACAAGCCGGCTTAGTTCTTTTGGCTTGGAATAATTATCATAAAAAAGGGAAACGGAAATGAACAAAAACTTGACTTCGATGTCAGTCTGTCTTGTGGGGCTTGTTCTATCTCCAATTTTAAGCACCCTTCAAGCCGCTGAAAAAGAACGCATGAATGTCCTTTTCATCGCTGTCGATGATTTGCGCACCGAAGCCAGTGTTTTTGGCAATAAATATATCCATTCCCCGAATTTGGACCGGATCGCAAAAATGGGAATCACCTTTAATCGGGCTTATTGCCAACAGGCCGTATGTTCCCCCTCACGGTCCAGCCTGCTGACGGGAACCCGGCCAGACACCACCAAGGTGTGGGATTTGGAGACACATTTCCGCAAAGCATTGCCCGATGTGGTCACCTTGCCTCAGCATTTCAAAAATAATGGTTATTTTGTACAGGGCATGGGAAAGCTATACCATAGTGGCCTTGACGATCCCCAATCCTGGTCTGTTCCCTGGACTTCTCCCAGAAAGGAAACTCCGGTTTATGGGCTGCCGGAAAATAATCAGAATGCAAAATCCGGTGCCAAAAATGCCAATAAATCCAACAAGAGAGGCCCTGCCTTTGAGGGTGAGGATGTCCCCGATAATAAATTTCACGATGGAGTGCTTGCCGAAATGGCCGTGAAAGCTCTTCAGGGGTGTGCCACCAGGAA
>SYCV01000134.1 GCA_005786805.1 Planctomycetia bacterium
CGCACCGTCGATTTCAAGAACACCATCGTCATCATGACCTCGAACATAGGAAGTCATAAGATTCTGCAGTTCAAGGGTTCTTTCGTGGGTGAAATTTATGATCACATGAAAGAGGCTGTGCTTGAGGAATTGCGGAAGAATTTCAGGCCCGAGTTTTTAAACAGGGTTGATGACATGATTGTTTTCCATGCCCTGAGTGAAAAACACCTTGAAAAGATAGTTGAAATTCTTCTCGGGCGATTGCGATCCCGCCTGGATGAGAAACATATCAAATTGGAACTTACTGAGGCAGCAAGGTTGCATCTGGTTTCTGTCGGATATGATCCAGCCTATGGTGCCCGACCGTTGAAACGAACCATCCAGAAAGAAATCGAGAACCCGCTTTCCAGACTCATGCTTGAGGGGAAAGTCAGGGATCACTGCAAGGTGATGATTGATTTTGACAAATCAAAGGGGATGTTGAAGTTTGATACGGTGGATAAAGTTTAATAATCATCCACTGAGCCTGTCGGGTATGTTAAAATTCACCCGGAGGACAAATGCTGGCGTTTCGTCATGATTCAAGATTGGATCGGAGGATGTTCCTTTCACTGGGAATGCCTTTGATTTCGGGTATTGCCAGTGGTGATGGGGGAAACATTCGTGAAACCCGCAGGACAAAATCGGTGTTGGTGGTTTTTTGCGGGGGCGGTCAAAGCCAGTTGGAAATGTGGGACCCCAAACCCAACGCCCCAATTGAGATTCGTGGTGCCTTCAGTTCCATTCAAACCAGGGTCAATGGCTTGCGTTTTGGCGAACATATTCCAAGGATAGCAAGTATCGCGGACAAGTTTACCGTGCTAAAAAGTGTAAGCCATGATGACCTTGATCATGGCTCGGCGTGTTACCTGAGTTTGACCGGTCATTTCCATCCGCAAAAGTCATCAAATCCACCGCCCAAGCCAGATGATCCCCCGACTTTGGCCTCGATATTCAGAAGATTGCGACCCAAGGGGCCTTTTGGCTTTTCCAGCGCACATGTCAATGGGCCTTTACTTGTTCCTGAATTAAATTCTCCCGGTCAAAATAGTGGATATTTGGGCAGGGCTTATGATCCTCTTGCTGTTGATGGAACTGACCCTGAAAAATCCCTTCCCGCCCTCAACCCAAGGGATGAACTTCCAACGGTCCGAATTCAGGAAAGGCAATCGTTGAAAGACGCGCTGGAAAAAGAACAGCGCAGGTGGGAAGCAATGCCTGGCTTGCTGGACCATGATCTGCGTTACAAGCAGGCGTACCAGATTTTAAGCGATCCAAGGGCGCGCAACGCATTTGATTTGTCAAGGGAGCGGGATTCCATTCGTGATCGTTATGGCCGAAACCGTTCGGGTCAGGCCTGCCTTCTTGCCCGAAGATTGGTTGAAATAGGAATGCCTTGGGTGACGGTTTTTTGGAATCCAAATATCCGGGGTCAGGATTCATCTCCCAATGAAACCGATCAATATGGATGGGACACCCACAACGATATCTTTGAAGCCATGAAGGATCACCTGCTGCCTCGGTTTGACCAGAGTTTTTCCGCCCTGTTGGAAGACATGGATTCCAGGGGGTTGCTGGAGTCAACGCTAGTGGTTTGCATGGGCGAGTTTGGAAGGGCGCCTTTGGTCGCATTGGAACCCAGGTTTGCGGGGGCCACACCGGGTAGAAAACATTGGGCTGCCACCTACTCCGTGGTGTTCGCCGGTTCAGGTGTCAACCGGGGGGGCGTTGTTGGTTCCACAGACCGGGCGGCAGCTTACCCTGTTCAGGATCGTGTAACCCCGCAAGATATTGCTGCCACACTTTTTGACGCACTTGGCATCCCGACCAATGAGCATTATCATGACTTGTTGAACAGGCCTGTGGCAGTAACCACAGGTAAACCCATAAAAAAATTGTTTGTCTGAAGTGGATCAATAACCCCATGAACATCGATGATTTTTCAAGTGATAATTACCAACCCCGTGAGATGAATGATTTTCCCGGCAATAGGAAACCGAGGCCTCTTATCGCCTGGTTTTTCATACTGGTAATTTCCGTGCTTGCCCTTTCCCTGCCAGCGGTGCTGATTTTTGTTTTTATTTTTGGAAGGGGGATTTTGTTCAAGCAGGTTGGTGATATTGATATGGAGAAGTACGGTGTCGCCAGGCCTATAGTTGCCCGTGGTAACCTTGCGGAGGATGAGAAGTCAACCATTGAACTTTATAATCAATCCAGGCTGGGGGTCGTTAACATAACCACCCTAGCTAATAGAAAAACAGGGCTAAACCTTAATATACAGCAGATGCCCGAGGGAACTGGTTCTGGTTTTGTATGGGATGATGCGGGGCATATAGTCACCAATTTCCATGTGATCCAAAACGCTGACGCAGCCCAGATTACCTTCGCCGATCAATCTGTTTTTCAAGCCAGGCTTGTCGGATATTTTGCCGACAAGGATCTAGCTGTGTTGAAAGTGGATGCTCCGCCGGGAAAATTAAAGCCGATCCCATTGGGTCGCTCCGATGATCTCCAGGTGGGCCAGAAAGTTTATGCCATAGGCAATCCCTTCGGGCTCGACCAAACATTGACCACTGGGATCATTAGTGCGCTTGGGAGGGAGATTGATTCTGTGACCAATAGACCCATAAAGAATGTGATCCAGTCAGACGCTGCGATCAATCCCGGTAATTCGGGCGGGCCTTTGCTCGATAGTGCAGGATTGCTGATCGGCGTTAACACCGCGATTTTCAGCACTTCGGGGGTTTCAGCAGGCATAGGCTTTGCCATTCCCGTGGATGAGGTCAACCGGGTGGTTCCTGAACTAATCAAGCATGGCAAGGTTACTAAACCCGGGTTGGGTGTCACTTTGGCACCTGACAATTTATCCAGGCAATGGGTGCCGGAAGGTGTGGTTATTTTGGATTTGTTATCGGAAGGTGCCGCTGCAAAGGCTGGAATTCGCGGATCATCCAGGCAAAGAAACGGGAAGATATCACTTGGAGATGTCATCAAGTCCGTGGATGGTAAACCAATCAAGGCCCTTAAGGATTTGTATCTGGTGTTGGATGAGAAAAAAGTTGGTGATGTGGTCAAGGTTGTGGTCATCCGTGAGGAAGTTGAGATGGAATTTGAAGTCACACTCATGCCACTTCAGTCATTGAAGCCATAATTTGATTTCATTTGAATCATTTTTACGACACAATATGCGAGATTTAATTGAAAATCTAGGCTGGGAGATCGGGATGAATTATTTGATAAAAAGTGTTTTTGTGGTCCTGATGTTATCCGGGATTGGATGTGGGGGAAATTCGAGTTCCCCGGTAAAAAGTAACACCGATAAAAACGCAAAAGCATCCACAAAGTCAAAGGGGATAATTGGTGTTTCTGTTCTCACCCTTACCAATCCATTCTTCAAGGTGATAGGCGACACGATAAAGGAAAAGGGTGAAAAAGCGGGATATTCCGTCGAGGTTGTCAGTGGTGAATTTGATGTTGCCCGGCAGCAAAGCCAGGTCAAGGATTTTCTGGTGAAGAAAGTTTCAGCAATTGTTCTATGTCCCTGTGATTCAAGGTCTATTGGTGCCGTTATTCAGGAGGCTAACCAGGCTGGAGTTCCAGTATTTACAGCCGATATAGCGTGCCTTTCACCTGAGGCAAAAGTTGTGACCCATATCGCAACTGACAATTATGAAGGTGGAAAACAAGCGGGCTTGGCGACCATTGAGGCTTTGGGTGAGGCAGGGGGGAAGGTCGCGGTTCTGGATTTCAGGCAGGCAGAATCATGCATTCTTCGGGTCAAGGGGTTCAAGGAAATCATTGATGCCCACAACAAGAAAAATCCCAAGGCGCAAATCTCCGTGGTGGCCGAACTTCCCGGTGATGGAAAGAAAGATAAAAGCCAGAGTGCCACCGAGGATGTGCTTCAGGCGCATCCGGATCTTGCCGCGATTTTTGCAATCAATGATCCATCAGCCCTGGGTGCCCGGGCTGCACTCGAGCGGGCCAACAAGGCCGATGCTGTCAAAATAATTGGCTTTGATGGTCAGCCGGATGGCAGGCAGGCCATCAAGGAGGGGAAGATTTTTGCAGACCCGGTGCAATACCCTGAGAAAATAGGGGCACAGACAATCACAGCCATGTTGGATTATTTTGATGGCAAAACACCACCCAGGGAAATTTTGATCCCAACTGGCTTGTATAAAAAAGCGGATGCGATGAAGGATCCGGAACTTAAATAAGGAATTGTCAATGACCAAGGTTTTAAATTTCAAGCAGGAACTTACCGCCTGCTTTGGCCAGCCTGTAAGTGAAAATCCAACCCAAGCGATGATCGAGGCAGCGTACAAACACCATCGATTGGATTGGCGTTACCTGACCATAGAGGTTGCGCCTGGCCATCTTGGAGATGCGGTAAAAGGGGCTCGTGCCATGGGATTCAAAGGATTCAACTGCACCATTCCCCACAAGGTGGCGGTTATATCCCATCTCGATGGGCTGGGTGAGTCGGCTTCAGTCATGGGGGCCGTGAATTGTGTGGTGCGGAGGGGGGAAAAGCTTATTGGGGAAAATACTGATGGCAAGGGTTTTCTTGAATCATTGAAGGAGTTAACGGACCCAAAGGGTAAACGCATCGTGGTTTTTGGCGCGGGTGGTGCAGCCCGTGCCATCACGGTTGAACTTGCATTGGCGGGGGCAAGTCATTTCACGCTGGTCAATCGAGGTGTCTCCCGGGGAGAGGAACTTGTGAAGTTACTTCGCGAGAAAGTTAAGGCAAAGGTTGATTTTGTCCCATGGAAGGGTGATTTTAAAATACCGGGAGATTCCGATGTGGTCATCAACGCCACATCCATTGGCTTATATCCAGACAGGGACGCAAGGCTGGACCTTGATATATCAACATTAAAGCCCTCCATGGTTGTCGCGGATGTGATCCCAAATCCGCCTGAAACCAGGCTTGTTAAGGATGCCAGGGGCAAAGGCTGCAAGGTGATCGACGGGCTTGGAATGCTTGTCAACCAGGGGGTTATCGGCATAAAGCATTGGACTGGCATTGATCCCGACCCCAAGGTGATGCGCAAGGCCCTTGAGGATATTTTTAATAGCTAGGCTGCAAGCCAGGCAGGGCTTCGGGAAGGAATCAAGGTGCCCGTCATGGGAGTCGAACAACTCATAGTGAGAACCTCGGGCAAAATCGAGGCCATCAAGCAACTGGGCCCTTATGGGATTGAAACGCTCATAACGCCTGACCAGGAAATCAGAACCACAGCATACAGGGTCAAGGTGCGGGCTGATTCCACCACCAGCACCAGTTACCATCAAATTGCCGAGGAACTTTATTTTGTGTTATCAGGAGATGGCGTGGCGATTCTGGATGGGGTTGAGCATGAGTTGTATGCGGGAGTCTTTCTGAGATTACCCCCCGGTACCAAGCATGCTTTCAAGGCGGGCAGCAAGGGGCTGGAGATGCTGGATATCCACGCGCCAGGGTGCAGGCCCGACCATGATGTATATTTTGTCGGGGGCGAAGTCCCCGCGGGATTCAAGCCAGTTGAGTGATGATCAGGAAGACCATTCTTTTCTTTCCCTTGAAGAGGGAATATTCAGTATTTTCCTGTACTTGGTGATTGTCCTGCGCGCCACGGGGTAGCCTTCCTCATTGAGTTTGTTCACCAGGTCCTCATCGGAAAGAGGGTTGGACTTGTCTTCCGCCCCAACCACTTCGAGAAGTTTGCGTCTGATTTTTTCCCAGGCTATGTCCTCGCCTGTCGCGCTTTGGGTGCCCCCGCCAAAGAATCTTTTCAGCGGGAAAACGCCCCGGGGTGTCTGGATCCATTTGTCATCAACAGCCCTGCTGATGGTGGAAACATCAACGCCAACCACCTCGGCAATCTGCTGCATTTTCAATGGTTCTATATATTCGGGGCCCTGTTCGAGAAAACTCATCTGCCTTTGAATGATTGCCTGGGTGACTTTTTTTAATGTTGAGCGGCGTTGCTCGATGGCTTCCAGCAGCCATTGTGCGGATTGGATTTTAGGCCGGAGGAATTCCTTGACCTTTTTGTCAGTCGCGCGATTTTTACATTCCTCCACATAGGTCTGGTTGATTTGTACATTCGGCAACAAGTCATCCTGGAGCCGGATCAGGTAATCTCCCTCCTCGGATTTGAATATTTCAATATCGGGTACAACATAAGGGATGCTGTCGGAATTAAACATTGCGGCGGGCTTTGGATTCAGTGTGCGTATGAACTCAATCGCCTCCTTGATCTGGGACAGATCAAGTCCGGTGGTTTTTTGGATCACGGGTATGCGGTTGTGCCTGATGTTCTCAAGGTGATTGGTGATCAGTGTCCGCACCGCTTCCGGATTTGGTGTCTCGGGTGTGAGTTGAAGCAACAGGCACTCGGCCAGGTCCCTCGCGCATACCCCGGGCGGGTCTAGCCTCTGCACGATGGAAATAGCATGCCTGACCTGGTCAGGGTTCACGGGTGGTTCCAAGGAGGCTGCGATTTCCTCGGGAGTCGACTTGAGATAACCTCCATCATCCAGGTTGGCGATGACCAGGTTCACAAGCCGCCTCTCATCCTTGGATATATCAAAGAACGAAAGTTGATCGATCAGGTAGTCCTCAAGTGACTTGGGCTTTGAGACCAGGTTTTGCATGGCATTGTGCTTGCGATCTGAAAATTCCTCGATGGCATTGCGGGAAGGCCTGTGATCATCATAAAAGGATTCCTTCCAATCCTCGGGTATGCTGTCAAGCCTTTCGAAATCAGCCTCAGCCTGGCCTTTGGTATCGATGACCAAAGTCTTCTCGGTGGTGTCGATGGGTGGGGATTGATCATACTCATCGCCGGATTGGCTGTCATTCCATTCGCCATCAGGGTTCTGGTTTTCCACATCTTGAGCCAGTTCCAATACTGGGTTTTCCTGCAACTCCTGTTGCATTTTTTCCTCAAGGGCCATGATGGGCATCTGGAGTATCTCCATCGACTGTATCATGCGGGGTGCAAGATGCAGTTCCTGACCCATTCTCAGTCCCATGGAATGTTCTAGGCGCATTCACGGTCCCTTGGAACAAAAACCTCAACAAGTGAAGCTGTCATCAAATCACCCTTCTTCCTTCAAGGGCATCAGCAAGAATCTGGGAGTTTGCAAATTCCAGTCCCGAACCGGAGGGAAGTCCCCGCGCAAGCCGGGTGACTTTGATACCGGAAGGCCCCAACAAACTTGAAAGATAGAGAGAGGTTCCATCACCTTCCATGGTTGGATTAGTTGCCATTATTATTTCTTGAATATTACCTTTTTCCACCCTTTGCATGAGTTGGTCGATGGTTAGGTTATCGGGCCCCATGTTATCAAGCGGGGCAAGTTTGCCATGCAGCACATGATAAAGGCCCCGGAACATTCCAGAGCGTTCAATGGAGGAAAGATCACGGGGTTGCTCTACAATGCAAACAATGGAGGCATCTCTTCTCGGGTCGGAGCAAATGACGCATATCTCGTTTTCAGTGGGATTACAGCAGATTTTACATTGCTTGACTGATTCCTTGACGGAGCGAAGACATTCAGCAAGCGAAAGGACCTGTTTTTTGTCAGCGGTTAGAAGATAATGGGCCAATCTTTCAGCGGACTTCGGCCCTATACCCGGAAGTTTACCGAGCTCCTCGATCAACTTTGCTATCACACCCAGTTGTTGATTTGAATCAGGCCGTGTCAATTCCAATACTCCAATAGTAATCTTTTAACTGAACCCGGGTATTTGGAACCCTCCGGGCAAACCGAGCGACTGAGACATTTTTGCAGTTTCCTCGGCGATGGCAAGCTTAGCTTTTGCAAGGGCCTGGTTTGAAGCTGAACGGATGAGTTCCTCCAGGCATGCCTTATCCTGCATTTTCAGGGCATCGTCCGAGATGGTGATGGAGACAAGTTCCATTTTGCCGTTGGCTCGCACTCGTACCATTCCCGCGCCGGCGTCACCATCAGCATGGATTTTCTCAAGCTTTGACTGCATCTCCTCCATTTGTTCCTTCATTTTCGGAAGGTTCCGCATCAGGTTTGCAATCTGGCCCATTTCTTTGAACATCTTCAAGCCTTTTCGTTATCTTCGTCCTCAATCACCTTGGATTCAGGCGGTGGTACTCCGAATCCGACATCCACCCTTACAATCTGTGCGTTAAAAATTTCCAATGCCCTTTGCACAAGTGGTTCTTTTTCGGCGGCATCTTTTGGGTTGACCTTGGGTTTGGAAACCACCGGTTCAACCACAGCAGGTGTTTCTTCCACCAATTCTTCAGGGTTCGTGACAACCTTGCTGGCAACCCTCACCACCCAGCTTTGGCCCGTGATTTTTCCCAGCGCATTTTGAATTCTCAAAATTCTTGCAGGGTCGGAGCAATACTCTAGAGCTTGATTGTACTGTCTGGAGAATTCAATAACTAGTGCGTTTGGCCCGGAAATTGCAGGTGTACCAGCTTTTTTAAGCTCGTTACCCAGCATAGGTCCTGTTAATTCAATGACTTGTGGCCAAATTGAGGGAATATTTTCAGAGGATAACCTGACTTCAGGTTGTTCTGATTGGGGTAAGATTATCCCACCGGACTCATTTATTAATTTTTTTTTTAAACCCTCGGGAGAGGCAGCTTGCTGCTGGTTGGGTGTTTGTCCAACAGTGGGAATCCCGCCTGATTGAAGCTGTTGCAATATTTGTTGCACTGGGATTAAATTCGCCAATCTTGAAAGTCGAATCAATCCGAATTCCACCATGATCCTTGGTTGGTGTGTCGCCTTTAGTCTCATTTTTGTCAGGGACAAAACATCCAATCCCGCTAGGACTGTGTCCAGTGGGATCGCCCGGGCCATGTTTTTGAAACGATCGTGCTGGGAAGTCGCAATGCTTGCATCCGGCGGAATTTGGTTTGAGGAAACGAAAACCATCAGGTCTCGCCAAAAGGAGATCATCTGCTCGACCAACTCTCCCATTTGCAGGCCCTTGGAGTTGGTTTGATCCATGAGTTCCAAAACTTTTGCGGATTCACCTTTTAAAATGGCCTCGGCAAGATCCATGATGTGATTTTCATCGACAGCGCCAATGAGTCTGTGAACTTCATCCCGGGTGATTTTTCCATTGGAAAAAGATAATGCCTGGTCCAAAAGGGATTGGGCGTCACGCATGGAACCTCCCGCCCTGCGGGCGATAAGCTCTATGGCGTCGGGTTCCGCTTCAAGTCCCTCCTTGCTAGTGATTTCTTGAAGATGTGCCGCGATTTGCTTGGTTCCTATGCTCGAAAAATCAAAACGCTGGCATCTGGAAAGTATGGTGATGGGAATTTTCTGGACCTCGGTCGTTGCGAAAATGAATTTCACATGGGCGGGAGGTTCTTCCAAAGTTTTTAACAAGGCATTGAAAGCTGGCCCGGTAAGCATGTGCACTTCATCAATGATATAAATCTTGAAGCGTGACCTGCTGGGCCTGTATTGGACATTATTACGGATCTCACGAACCTCATCGATGCCACGATTGCTCGCACCATCGATCTCAAGCACATCTACATCCTCCCCAGTTGCGATGGCATTGCAGATGGAGCATGTTCCGCAGGGTGAGGTGGAGGGCCCTTTTTCACAATTAAGTGCTTTTGCAAGGATTCTTGCTGCGGATGTTTTTCCCACACCCCTGGCACCCGTGAAAAGATAGGCATGTGCGACACGATTGTGTTTGATGGCATTTGTAAGAACTTGGGAAATCGCCTCCTGCCCTATGAGGTCGCTGAATCCACCGGGTCGATATCTCCTCGCCAGAACGGTGTACCCATTCTGAGTGGTGGTGTTGGCCTGATTTTTTGGAGCTGCTTTGGCCATGGGGTCGATTTAGGGAAAACAAGTTAAAAGAAAGGCGCAGCGGGGCGCCGAGAGAGGCGAATCCACTGCACAAGGGTACGCTGCGTATGGCTGCACCTTCCGGCCTGACCAGGTTAACAACTTCCCTTTGCGTGGGGCCCCTCCCAGCGCCTCGCTGCGACTAATTAAAGCCGCGCCCGCTGGTACGGACTTAACATTATCTTATCGGCCCGCGACGGTATTGACACTATTTCTCGTTTGAATTGTTATTTTCTTTATGGTGACAGGTTTTTCAGGCTTGCGACTTCCCTCTTCATTTTCAGCTTTTAAAGGCATGGCGTAGATTTTCCGGGCGACTTCCATTCCCTTGGTAATTTTCCCTATGGCGCTGTAATTTTCATCCATGAATGGAGCGCTGTCCAAATTCATGTAAAATCGGCAGGCTGCGGTTTCTGGTTCTAATTCATAAAAAGAACCTACTGTTCCGGCTTCATGCTTGGTGTCAGGGCTAAATTCAGGTTTCAACCAGTATCCGATACTGCCAAATCCCACTTCACCTGTTCCCAAAGGACAACCCGCGCGAAGCTGTTCCAGTTTCACTTTCGGTTCCTCGACTTCCTCGAGATGAACCTCCTCGAAGAAAAGTCCATCGTAATAACCAACCTTGGCAAGGGCGATGAAGTTTCGCACATGATTTGGTGCCTGTGTGGGGAAAAGTTCCATTTCAATATCCCCTTGATCAGTGCTGATTATTGCTGTGTAATCGATCAAGTTTCCGGCTTTGTCCTTGAATTTTATATCATCCCAGCATGCCTGAACGGCCTCATACAATTTAAAAACTGATTTGTTAGTGACAGTGACATCGGGTGGCCTGTTGCAATTTTCCGGAGGATTTTCTCCGGTGCAAACAACTTTCAAGAAGGGTTGGTGAAGTAAATCTTCCCCGGATTCATCTTTCTTATTGTTTTGATTTGATGTTGTAATCGCTTTCACCTCGGTCGGTTCAGCTTTTGCAGCGGGTTTGGGGGTGGATTTTTGACCACATCCGGTAACAACAGAACTGAATAGAAACGCCGAGCCCAAAACTTTCACCAATGATTTATTAGCCATGATAATATTGCTCAAAAGAGCCCCCTAATTGAAATTAAACAAACTTTGGGACTCAGATAACTAAGTGCTGCTATTTGGTCAATACTTACTTTAAAGTTAAATCCCGTAATGACTTAAAGGTAATTGTTTGTTTGAAATTTAATCAAGGATCACTTTTAATCCTTGATAAAATGTTCATTAATGTTAAGATGGATAAAATAGCTTTTAGGGTTGTTTTTAGTAAACTATGATGAAATTCCTTTCTCAAATGTTGATTCTTTGCTGTCTTTTAGGGCAGGTGGTCAATGTTTTTGGATTGCCCCTTGCGATCAAATCAAATCAATCCGCGATTGTATCGATCGAATTTAACGGGTGTTGTGCATCTGGTTCGAAATGTTTTTGTTGCGACAATGTTTGCAAATGCTGTTCATCGAATGATTTGCAATCGGATGATTTTGAATTTGGTCAGGCATCCACTCAAAAATCGGGCGTGCAAGTCAAATGGTTGAATCCCGTTTCCACCAAGAAATGTAATGGCACCAATCTCATCAACCAATTTGGTGTCGAAATGGTTTTCCAAGAAATGGACCAAGTTTCGTTTGTGGTCACTTCTGGTTTCATAAAACCAGAAGGTGCATATTCTGCTTTCTGTGGCGTGGAACTATCCAAGTTTAAACCACCGCAGGTTTAATTCACTTTCCAGCGTTTGTTTTCAAAGAGCCTCTGGTTTTCAGGGGTGTCACATTGCCAGTGCTAATTTTACCAGGCAATAAAAGCCTTTGTGAAATTAATCCGAGTGAATTAAACAGGAGTTTAAATTTTGAATCCCTTTGAACATTTGCGTTCGATTAAAAAGAAAGCTTTTACACTGATAGAACTTTTGGTGGTTATTGCGATTATTGCAATCTTAATCGGGCTTTTATTGCCCGCGGTGCAAAAAGTCAGGGAGACAGCCGCAAGAATGGGTTGCTCCAACAACCTCAAACAAATTTCCCTGGGAATGGCAAACCATGAATCGAGCAGGGGCTATTTCCCGGGGTTATCTGATGGCGCGCCAAACCCTCTTCCAAGTGGCATGACTTCAGCCCACTATGCCTTTGGGGTGCTTGCGAATTTATTGCCTTACCTAGAGCAGGGGGCATTGCAAAAGTTAATAGATTATTCAAAGCCTGCCACCATAAGCGGTTGGCGGGGAGATATAAATCCCGTTCATGATCCTGCCGCCAGTCTGGTGATCAAAAGCTTTCTTTGTTCCTCCAACAATGAAAATCCGCTATTTTCCCAGACTGCTGCAACTAGAACACCAAATGCATTCACAACTGCTGGCACCAACTATGTTTTCAACATGGGTTCTGGCACTGCCACTGCATCCCAGGTTAATTACGATGCCCAGTTTCCGACTGATGGAATGTTCTGGTACGGATCAAATGTCAAATATGCCGGGATATTGGATGGCGCATCGAACACACTTCTGGCAGCAGAGTGCCTGTTGGGTCCGGGAGGTAATGCTCCTGCCTCTAGTGCCAATCCGCCTGATAGCACCGGAAAATACTATGTCTCCCTTAACACTGGTTTATTTACCTCCAATTCAGCCATGCCCGGAGGTTGGATCAGGGGTTCCTTGGTTTTAAACAGGCCTTCTGAATGCGACACAGGAACCAGATCATGGGGCGTGATGCGTGGCAGCACATGGTTTTGGGGCGGGCGTGATTGGAATTCGGTTTTCAATACCGCACTTAAGCCCAATGACACCATGTTGGATTGTGGTGCCCATGGGCGTGGTTATTTTGCTGCCCGAAGTAACCATTTTGGTGGTGCGAATTGCTCCATGGTTGATGGTTCGGTTCGATTTATAACTAATCAGATTGATTCAATCATATGGCGGGCTGCTGCAACAAGGGCCGGCGGTGAAGTGGGCAATTTGCCGTGATATAAAAGACATGTTCTGTCTTAAGGAGTTTTTAATGACAAATAATGGTTCATGGTTGAAGTTTTTATTCATGGGGTGTGCGGTATTTCTGGGTGGCTCACTGGGATTGTACCTTGCAACTGATTTTGATGGGCCAGTTTCCCTGCCTTCATCATGCCCCAATCAATCCGGTTTCAAAACAGAGCCCATAAGCTTCCCACTCGAGCATTTTGATGTGAAGGATACTCAGGAACGCCCTACCATCGCAGTGGATGATAAAAAGAGGGTCTATGTCGCCTGGGCTTCTCAGACGGGTGAATCTGAGAAAAAGCTTTTGCTTGCCAAATCGGATGACAACGGGGAATCCTTCAGCAAAGCCAGGGAAATCTTAAAGTCTGCGATATTTAAATCCATTTCCCAGATGAAGGGCAAAACTATTTCGAGGGATGTACGCATGACACCCCACCTGATTGCGGGCAGGGAAGAAATTTTTCTGGCCTGGACGGAGGCACTACCCGATCTAAATGGCGTGCGGATGGTGGTATCATCCTCCAGGGATGGTGGTGAAATTTTTGGCGATGCGATCCCTGTGCACCATGGTGAGAACGCCCGTGCCACATTCACTTCCATTTCGCTAGGGCAGGAAGGCTCAATGGTTTCATCATGGCTTGATAATCGTGGGGGCAGGCAAAAAACATTCGCCTCCGTGAAAGGCCCATCCGCCACGGTGTTTCCAATGGAAGAAATGGTTGCTGAGGGCGATCCGGAAAAGGGAGTTTGTCCTTGCTGTCCCACCGCGAGCATCGTGGCGCCCGATGGCACGATATATGTCGCATTTAGAAATATCCGGGATGGTTATCGTGATTTTTACATAAGTAGAAAGAAGCCGGGGGCTGTTGCTTTTGAAGCTCCTGTTCCTGTTGTGCCGCCCACATGGAAATTTGATGGATGTCCGCATGACGGGGCCTCCATGGTTTTGGTCGGGGATATTTTACATATCACCTGGATGGATGCACGCACGGGATCACAGCGTTGTTATCATGCATACGC
>SYCV01000135.1 GCA_005786805.1 Planctomycetia bacterium
CGCACCAATCTTGTATTCACGGCTATAGGTCTTACGCTTCGACATGGTTTATCCCCTCGTATGTTTTGTCCTTTTCGTCCTGTTACTACCTTAACATACTGTGGACTTTTTTGGTGGCAGGCCATTTCTTTCTCTTTTGTTTGTCTTTGTAATATGAGTGAGCTAATAATTAAAATCATTACCATTTAGACAATTTTTCTTTTCCTGCAATTTGTTATTTTCATAATTTCAAGCTTTTTTCATTTTTGGCATATTGTCACCCTTGCACCTTAATTCAGCCAAAAATCGCGTCATAATCTGTTGAAGAGAAGCATAACTATCGCCCGATAGCAAATTAGGTTCACCTCTTCATGTCACTTCCTTTCGGAAGAATATTTACCCATTTTTTTAAGGAGACTTTTATGTCTGAGTCCGTGGTTCTGGACCAATCGGTCCAGGAAAAATTCCATCGCACCCGCGAGGAACTATCAAACGCCTTAGTCGAGAGGGATCAAGAAATTGATCTGCTTTTGAGTTCGCTTATCTGCAGGGAAAACCCATTGCTTATCGGCCCGCCGGGTACTGGTAAAAGCATGCTTGTCGATGCTCTCTTGAGTTGGATGCAAGGCACCAAGTTTTCAATCTTATTTAGTAAATTCAGTATGCCCGAGGAAATCTTCGGCCCTGTTTCGCTTAATGGATTGAAGAACGATAAATTCATTCGCATCACCGAAGGGAAACTCCCGTGCGCTGATATCGCCTTCGGCGATGAAATTTTCAATGCGAGTTCCGGAATCCTAAACACGCTTCTAAAAATCCTAAACGAGCGAGTATACGAGCAGGGTGATGGCTCTAAAATCAAGGTGCCATTGAAGCTTTTTGTGGGTGCTGCCAACCAATGGCCACATGAGCAAGATGGGGGCAAGGAGCTAAGCGCATTGTTTGACAGATTCCTTTTGCGCAAACGTGTTTTGCCCATTGTTTCAAAAGCAGGCAAAGAGAGACTTTGGTGGAATCAGCCAAACGAGGTTAAGCTCACTTCCACGATCAGTCCTGAGGAAATCGATACTGCCCAAAGTGAAAGCGCAGCAATCCCTTGGACTGCAGAAGCGCGGGAAGCTTTTGAAAGCATCATCATGCAACTTGCCAAGGAGGGAATTTCGCCTGGGGATCGCAGGCAGGCGAAAAGCGTGAAAGCTGTTCAAGCTTACTGCTACCTCGAAGGTAAAACCCAAGTCGAACTCGAGCATTTACAAATACTAACTTCGATACTTTGGGAATCTCCTTTAGAGCAACCAGAAAAAGTGATGCAAATCATTTTGAAGGTTGCAAATCCAACAGGCATGCGAGTGAATTCCCTTTTGATCGAGGTCGAGCAAATTTGCGAGAATACAGATTTAAAACAGCTAGCTCAAGCTGCGGTTGCAGCTTCCAAGCTATCTGAAATTGAAAAACAATTGCACGCGCTTGGGAATCACCCCAAGGCTGCAACAGCTAGAAAACATGTTCGTGAACAAATCAAAAAGATCAAGCTAGCCTCAATCGAGGCAATTTAACCCAAGGAGATTTACTTATGAAAGAAGAGCCTAATTTCTTGAAGGATTTTGATGATGCAGCTTCCATGCAAATGGAAACTGAAAGCATCAAGCCCCGTTGTGCAATGGAGGTTGATGATTGGGGGTTTCGTCGAGGAACCCAGCTTTTGGAGGAAAGCGAACGGCTTCAGGCTTTGGATATTCCAAAAGAAGGGATAGTGGATTTTCATGCGGCAGTTTTTGAACCCGACCCCAAGTTAAATGCTTCCTGTGTGGATGAGTCCCGATTGAAGTTCCTGCAGCAACTTATGGAAACCAATGAATTTCAAAGTTTGCATGCCTCAACCCAGATGCAACCATGCGCAAGCGAAGTGGGAGCAACTGCCCTCGCGGAGCAGTTTGTTGCTCAGAGTAAAAAGTCCTCGTCTGAAGATAAAGATCATAACGAGTTTACTAATCTCCGAGCTATCGGAAAGGCGCTAGAGCAAGCTAGGGAGGAAGTGGAGCTTGCCCATGAATCTGCAGCAGCGCTAGGTTTTGGAAAAGGGCAACCTGGAAGTAACGATGCCAAGAGAATTGGTGCGATTTACAAGAGGGTGCGCTCGAGCAAAATATTGCACAAGATTTGCAATCTTGCAGGGAAGTTCCGAAGGCTTGCGCAAGCGAAGCAAAGGCAGAAGACTAAACAGGGCTTTGATGAACTGGTTGGCATGAAAGCTGACAACGATCTGGGCAGGATGCTACCTCAGGAGTTGGTTGCTTTGCTGGATCCAGTGCTTGAACAGGATGTATTGCGCAGGTTCATGGAAAGGCAACTTTGGTGTCGGGAGTTTCAAGGATCAGAACCTGTGGGCAAAGGCCCCATCATTATTGTCCTAGACGAAAGCGGCAGCATGGTTGGCGAGCGCAATCATGCTGCAAAGGCTTTAGCTTTAGCGCTTGCTTGGATTGCCAGGCAGCAGAAACGCTGGTGCGCTTTGATCGCTTATTCCGGAGATAGTGGCGAAAGGATTTTGCCATTACCTTTGGGAAAGTGGGATGAAGTTGCACTAATGAATTGGCTTGAAGCTTACATAGGGGTGGGTTCGGACCTAGATATTCCGGTTCGAGAGATGTCCATGTTTTATGAAAGGTTGAAAGCACCCAAAGGAAAAACTGACCTGATTTTCATAACTGACGCGGCGTGTAGCATCCCTGCTAAACTTGCAAAGACTTTCAACGATTGGAAGCGATCGGTCCAAGCGAAACTTATCACACTAGTGATTGATAACGAGCCTAATGATCTTGGGAAAATCAGTGACGAGGTCCACCGGATTCGTTCGGTGGATGTTTCGGAATATGGGGTCGAGCGAATTTTATCTATCTAATTTAGGAGACAACTATGAGTGAATGCAAAAGGCCCTTTCCAATCCAGTCCTGGGTTGGAGAGGGCAAGTTTAGTGGAAAGATGCTTGGGGAAATCATCACCTGGAAGGTTCAGGGTGTTGCGATTAGCCATGCAGATTTGATATCAGGTTTGATGGCAAGTGATTTGGATTGCGATGTTGCAAGGGAACTTGCGCCGCGAAATGCGTTTGCAAGGGCTTGCAGCAAACTGGATAGCGAGCGAATCATTCGCAAGGTTGCGGAGGATCATGCAACAATCACTTTTCAATTCACACGCGAGGCACTCGAAGAGGGAAAATTCAGCTATCACTTTGAAAGTTTGATTTTCGTAAATAAGCATTCTGGGAAAATAACATCAGAAAACTTGGAACTAGAGCAACTTGCAAAGGAAGAATTTTGCCGTTGCATGGAGGCAAGAACTGCGAGTGATGTAACTAGGTTAATACAACGGTTGTTCGAAAGACACGCTGACCTGTTTTCGATTAGGGATCAGGGCGGTGTGTATTTCGTGCCAGAGACTCATCATGGTTTTATTGCAAAGGTGGAAAATTTCCTAAAGAACATTGGAGGCACTTTGCAACGGTTTCCGATTCCTGCGGGGTCACCTCAAGGGGATCGAGCGGTTCAAGATGCGGTTGCCAGTGGTTTGCAAGGAATCATTGAGGAACATTTGGAAGCGGTGACAATGTTTGGGAAAGACACACGCCCTGAGACTTTACGGAAGGCAGAGGAAAAAATCCGGGCCACCAGGTTAAAGATCCAAGGCTATGGTTTTTACCTTGATAAAAAGCGTGATGATTTAGAGGCAAGTTTACAGCAGGCTTCTGAATTGTTGCAATCAAGGATGAGCTTTTTGATAAAGGCGCCATCTGAAGAAACGGAGTTGGCTTTGGTTTAATGAGGATTTGAATTTCAAATATTTCGGCCCTGTGGCATTAGCCATGGGGCCTTTTTAATTTTAAGGGGTAATAATGAGCGAGCGTGATTTGTATAAAACGGTTGCGAAAGTTACAGGCGAAGATATTGAAAGACTAAGGCGAATGGGATTTCGCATCAAGGTCATCAAGGCACGAAATAAAAGACCTGAGATAATTCCTGATACAGAGTTAGACCGGGAAGTTCGAGTGAAATGAATCTGAGTCATGCCAGCCATTCACCAAGAGTGGCTGGCAACTTTTAAGGAGAACAACAATGGGAGCAAAAACTAAATTAAACACGGCATACCTTAATGGAAGTTTGATAGGCGGCGGCTTGATTGGACTGTGTTTTCAATCAATGAGTGCGTTTGTCTTTGCGACAATTTTTCTGATTGCTTGCGGATTTTACAACCGAAATATCAGATAAAAACTGCTCATATATTTAAAAAAATCCCTTCTTATTTGAAAAATCAATCTTGATGATTATCACGAATTAAATTCAAGTGGATACAGTGAAAAAAGTACATTTTTAATGGTATAACGATGATGAATCATGAACCGAACCCCTGTATTCACCCACGCACGAACCAATTCATGGCCGGTTTAAAGATTACTCTTGGGTTTGAAGAACACCGAACTGATTATTGGTATGGCCTTCCAGAGATCAACAAAAAATATCTGGCCAAGAAATTTAAAATTTCAACCAAGGAAGACAACGATGAGCTTTCAATGCCTATGGAAAACCCTTGGGAATTGCTCCATGCTCTTACGGGAAAACCGGAAGGCTATTGCGTGGTTGAGATTGCACACCAACTGAAACTTATAGATTCCCATAAAAAATCTGATTTACTAAACGAGATTTTTGGTTCTGACCAAGAATCGAAAATCTCAAAAAAAGTAACAAGCCCTCGGACTGAAAAACCTGTCTGGAACAGGAGTGAAGGAGTGCTGTACTTTAGGGGCAAAATTGTTTTGAAAACACAAGTCCGCAAAAAATTGACCATATCTCAGGAGATTCTTGAGGCTTTTCAAAACCAAAAATGGCCTGAAAAAATAATCGACCCTTTCAGCAAGACTATAAAGACTGACCGCCGATTCAGTGTAAATTATTTAAACAAGTTGTTAAAAACAAGCGGCTTATCTTTTTCGCGGTCGCCTGACCGAAAATATATTCATTGTCATTTTTAAATCAAAAGACTCTTTAATCAAAAGAATCTTGATGGCCTGCATCTGGTCGCTGAGACCAGATGCTTTCCCTTCTTGTTTTGCACGACTTTTACACGGGTTTTGCACGGCATTTAGCATTCTTTATCGTTGATCAAAATGATACTCGATACCAGAATTAATTTATGGCGGCACGGATGACCGCTTCAATGATTTTGCGCATGGAGGTCAAAAAATGGAAAAACATTTCACCAAGGCTATTAACCAGAAAAAGAAGGCTGATACCTCAGCTTGCTTTTTAAAATCAACAGAAAATTCTGTTAACAAGGAGACGCTCATGTCAATGGGTCAATTGATGGACGCCAAGGAGTTTCAAATCCATTCCAAATTGTCGAAATCGACAATCCAAAGGCGAATTCTAGATGGCAGTTTAAAAGTTTGGCAACCCGGCGGCAAAGGCACCCGGGTCCTAATTTACGCTGACAACCTTCTGAGAAGCAAGGAAACGAAAGCATTCCAACCCGAATTCAGGGAGCCTGATAAAAACAAAAAAAATAATAACACTTCACCACGCTGGTTGAAATAAAAGGAGTCGCCATGCCAAAAAAGCGAGATAATATCACGATGGTTTCCCACCATTTTAATTGGATTATTTACCAACGTGATGGCGTGTTCTACGCTGATGGTCGAAATAACACCAAACCCTTGGGAAGGTATTCTCTCGGTGTTAAAACCAAGGAAGAGATCCCCGAAAGGCTTTATCATCTTGATGAAGTTCTGTCTTCGTCAAGGACAAATCCAGTTTCATTAAAGGCCAGGGAACCACTGGTCCTTGAAGAAGGTCGAAGACTTTACTTGGAGCATCAGGGCCGACCTAGAAGTATGGGTGGGGTAAAGTCCTCCTCATTCAAACGATACCGGGCGGTGTTGGACAAATTTATTCCATTTTGCAACTCTAATGCAAAAATCAGAAATTGGGATCAGGTTAACACCCTGGTGATTGAGAAATATGCCGGCTGGCTTGATAAAAATGGTTATGCCTTCCGTACCCAGTATTTTGAAATCAATTGTTTAAAACAAGTTATCAATTGGATCGTTGAGAATGATTTGATATTAAAACCAGCAAAAATAAATATCAAATTATCGAAGGCGAAAGGCTCTGACACTTATTGCTGGATGCCTGAGGAAGTGCAGGCCATGATTAATCTTTGCGAATCCAATAAGAAGTTGCAGTGGCTAGGTGATGTAATTGGAGCATTGGCATCAACAGGACTGCGAATTTCGGAGTTGGCATCGCTAAGGTGGGGGGATATTGATTTTGAAAATCATAGAATTCAAATCAAGGATGAATCCGCTCTGGCTGGAATTAGAAAACCCAAACGAGAAATTCGGACTACCAAAAGTAGCCGGAGTCGATCGTTTCCTATCCATAGTAATTTGCGACCTATACTTGATAGGTTGAAGAATTTTAAAGCAAAGGACGGATTGGTATTCCATGGTCCTTTAGGCGGAAGACTGAAGCCTGATACCATTCGGAATATTTTGAAAAGGGATGTACTTGACTGTTTAGCCGGTCGTTTTCCATCATCTGATGGGGCAAAGGGATTTAAGGACGGCAGGCTTCACAGCTTTCGGCATTTTTTCTGTTCTGCATGTGCAAACAATCGGGTACCGGAGGCCATGGTGATGCGTTGGCTGGGTCATCAAGATTCTGAAATGGTGAGATATTATTACCACCTTCACGATAATATGGCCCGTCAATTCATGTCTGAAGTGAGGTTATATTAAAATGCAAAACTTGATTTTGTTACGATCCAATCATGGTTCGAGGAGGTTAAAAAGACGATTTGATTGGCACACTGATTGGCACAGTACTGTGTCAATCAAAAGCATTAAAGTTGTAAGCTGTTTATTAGTAATGACTTATAAAACCCAAAAAGCTGAAAATCGGAGAGGGGGGGATTCGAACCCCCGGTAAGGTTGCCCCCACACAGCATTTCCAGTGCTGCACAATCGGCCGCTCTGTCACCTCTCCAAAGCTACCCTTAAAGTCTATAAGAGTTAACACTTTGCGTCAATTAAATGCTTGAAGAACTTGGTAATTGAAATCAACCAGCAAGTCGTTACAATCGAACTCAGTGTCTTAATCCCTCCCACAAAAGGAATCCTTTTATGAAAGTTACATCGGTTTCCATGCGCTTTTTCGCTTTTTCACTCGGACTACTACTCTCAACATCCCTGATGGCTGCTGACAACGATGGATACACTGCCATCTTCAATGGTAAAAACATGGATGGCTGGAAGTTTTTCTTTGATCCCAAAGCTCCCAAGGATATCGACACATCAAAAAACTGCACCGTCAAGGAAGGAGCAATCATCTGCTCCGGAAAACCCACCGGATTTTTCTACACCGAAAAATCGTTCAAGAATTATGTGCTTGAATATGAATGGCGCTTCCCCGCTGGCAGTAAACCAGAGAGCAACTCCGGCTGCCTGGTTCACATGCAGGAACCCTTCAACAAAAATTTCCCCCGTAGCTTGGAACCCCAGGGCAGATACCTTAACCATGGAAAAATTTTCACCATCGGGCTCGGAAAAGACGAGGTCAAGTACAACAAGTTCGACCAGGAACTTCTAACCAAGCAGCTCAAGCCCATGGGTGAATGGAGCAAAACAGAAGTGACCTGCCAAGCCGACGGGGTGGTCAAGGTTAAAGTGAACGGCGTGCAGGTAAGCGAATGCCAAAGCGTGCTCACCAGCGGTCCGATCGGATTTCAATCGGAGGGATCCGAGGTTCATTTCCGCAATGTTCGACTGAAACAGTTGCCTTGATTTTAAAATCAAGCCAGCCTGATATCATGGTGGGTGAGGCATTCGAAACCTGATTCTGTAACCAGGTAATTTCGTTCAATGCGCAGCCCACCAACATCGGGCACATAAAGCCCCGGCTCCAGTGTTACCACATCGCCTGCAACCAATACCTCATCGGAACCCGGAACAATGAATGGCGCCTCGGGATGTGAAAGCCCCAAGCCATGGCCGGCATGATGGGGAAAATGATCACCGTACCCCTCGTTGGCAAACACATCCATAACCGCTTCATAAACATGACTGGCATTAACGCCATCGAGAAGATTGTTTTCACCAGCATCCATGGCACGCTTTGCAAGGTCCATGAGTTTCTGCTGCGAATCGGTTGGTTTTTTCCCGACAACAATGGTGTTGGTAAAATCACATCGGTAACCAAAAATCACGACTGAAAAATCGAGAATAAACATATCTGATTCCCTGAGCTTGCGCTGGGTCGCAGGCCCGCCTTTGCGGGCAGGCCCCGGGGAAACAGCAAAGTCACCATAAACGACCAGTGGCCGCCCGCCATGCAGGGTGCAAATTTTCTGGACCTCGGCATAAACATCAAGCTCGGTCATTCCGGGGGCGATATTTCCGAGTGCCCATTCATGGGCTTTTTCAGCGATTTGGGCGGAGCGCCTGATGATCGCAATTTCATCGGGATATTTTTTACGCCTCAGCCTGCTGATGTTTTTATGAATTTCAACACCCTGGCCAGTATCGATTCGATCGTGGATAAAGGCGCCTGGAAAACGCTTTTCCACCTCGGGAAGCAGGCAAAGCGCCCTGCTGGTTTTAGGATGGAAAATTCCATCGTACCAATTAACCGCGACCATATCATCAGCGACACAAGCGGCGACCGAATCTGGTAGACGGGTATCGTAAAAGATGATGCAACTTGCATCAGGTTGAATTACAAGCAAGCCGCCAAATCCCGCACCCAGGCTGAAGGGATCGACATAAAAGCCTGAAAGCCAGGTGAGATGGGCGGGGTCTGAAAGCACGAGGGGGTTTTTAGGATTACCCATCGAAGCGAGGAAATCCTGCCTGCGCTTCAGGCAGGAATTTTTATCAAACATGACAAAGGCCCTTCAATAAATTGGATCAAACATTCCAGTAAGAATAGTGAGAGTACCATCTTTCGTCGATATGGCCTGCTTAACCGTTAATGTTTAACGCAGTGAGTTAAAAGTTTACCCGGTTTAGGTTGCGATACGACCATGGTTGGTTTAACCTGATATCTGTGAAAATTCGCATGAGTTTACAACGGGTAATATCGATGATTTCAACCAGAATGAAATTAGCCTGCTTTTTCATGACTGCAAGCATGATGGCGGTTGGCGCGGACAAGCCGGTTGAATTGAATGAACTGCAAATCCGGGAACTGGTCAGGCAACTTGGATCTGATTCTTTCGTCGCCCGTGAACAGGCTGGCGAAATGATCCTGAGGCAGGGCAGAAGATCAATGCCCGCCCTCGAAAACGGTTTAACCAACCCGGATTACGAAGTAGTCCGAAGGTCACGCATATTGATCTCGCTTATCAACGAGGTTGAAAAGAAAACACGGCTCCAGGCATTTCTCGAGGATGCAGATGGAAGCAAGAACACCGTGCTTCCGGGTTGGGACCGGTTTGAAAAGCTTGTAGGCAAAGGCCCTGCCTCGCGGACCTTGTATGGACAGATTTACAAATCCGACCCGGGCTTGATGGACGATGTTGAAAGCGACAAATCAATCGGGAAATCGTTGATATCTGAAAAAGCGCAGTGGCTTCACAACAGTATTTTCAGCCCGGTTGCGGGAAAAACCGCAAACCTTGAAATTGGCGAGATAGGCGCGGTTTTATTTGCCGCCACATCCCCTGACATGGAACTTCCCCAGGAAGTGGTGAACAACATAACCAACCTGCTTTACCAACCATCCGCAAGAGATGCGATCAGCGCGTCGAAGGGGACCGGACCATTCAGAAAACTCCTCGCAACCTGGATGCTCAAGCAAACCGACCCGAACATAATATCCCAGCACCTGCACCTTTCACAGAACATGAACATGACAGAGGGGCTTGAACTGGCGCGGAGGGCGGCATCCGAGAAATCAATGCCTGTATACACAAAGACGCTGGCGTTCACCCTCATAGGAAAAATGGGAACCGCCGAGGACACAGGCTTGCTAAGAAATCATCTTTCCGATGAAACCGTGGTTGGAAACTTCCAGCTTCCCAACCAGCAAAAAGGAACCACCCAAGTTCGCGATGTCGCGCTTGCGATGCTGGTGCATATGAGCGGGCAATCCCATAAGGACTATGGTTTTAGTTTCGCAAACCAGAATCAAGCCCTGTTTTTCAACCCTTACATGCTGGGTTTCACAAACCAGGAAAATCGCAATCTCGCGTTGAAGAAGTGGGATACTTATTTCACAACCAAGCCGATGGCAAAATCAAAAAGCTAGACGGCTTTCTGCTTTTTGACCATGGTTATCTGGTTGCCCTTTTCGTTATGTTCGACATGATCCATGAAGGTCTTGATCAACAGCATTCCACGCCCTGAAACCTTGTCAAGGTTTTCCGGTTCAAAGGGACTGGGCAGGCTGGTTGGATTGAACCCCGGTCCCTGGTCCGTGATTGTGAAACGGATCTCATCCTTGGAAATTCTGGCTGAGAAAGTGACTTTTCGATCAGCGTAGGGACTTTTGTTCTTACGCTCAGTGGCAAGGGAGTAAAAATGACTTTCATCCCCATCACGCAACTTGGAATCCAATTCAAGATTACCATGCAGCATGGCATTGGTGAGGGCTTCATGAAGAGCAACGCCGATTAGCATCATGGAATTTGCATCGCAAAAATCAAACTGCGCCACCAGGTTTTCGATATGGCTGATAAGTGGGGACACATGTTCAATATCATTACCGAGAACAAATTGGACATCATGGCTGACAATGGACTTGTTCACAATCTTGATGTTTTTTTCATTTCGGAGTGTAGAAAGCACCTCATTCAAGGTGGTATGAAGCTCATTGGAGAGCATTTTTTTTGGGACATAGCTTGCAGCCCCAGCCCGCAAAACCTTGACTGCCAGTTCCTCGTTGCCGTGTGCCGTCATCAGGACAACCGGGATTTTTGAAAATTCACTGGTGATTTTCTGGACCAATTCGACGCCATCCATGTCAGGCATGTAGAGATCGGTTAGAATGACATCCGGGGAGAAGTTCCTGAGGAATTCAATGGCCTCGGTGCCACTGGAAGAATAGAAAACCTGCCAGCCGGGTTGCGCAAGCACCAATCCACCGACAAGTTGACGGTCAACGGGAGAATCATCAACCACCAGTACCTTGCGCATGGCGATGGAATCTTGGCCATCATTCAATTCAATGTTTCGGTTCAAAGCCAATTGAACTCCGAGAATCAGGTGTATCAAAGCACCTTATGAGCATTGGAGGGCGGATAACAATTCTCATAGATAGTGATAAGCATGATTATACTTACTTTTTTGAAAGATAGTTCAAATTATTTGTATTTTAAAACAAAGATGTTTTAAGGGGAATGTAAAAGACGATATAATCAGAATCATATCAAGGATGATGAATTCAGATTCGAGTTTATGTCAACCTGCAAGTTTGATCAAACGCTTATGAAAAACCAATTGAACAAATCAAAAGAGCAATCTCCATCAGGAAATCACAGCACTGCCAGACTGAAAATAACCGGCATCATAGCCCTGGTCTTTGTTTCAACCCTTTTGTTTTGGGCGCTTCTTTCACCAAGGCCCCCCGAAGGCATGGCATGGATTCCTCCGGGCGAATTTTTCATGGGGGATGATTCAGACAGGGAAAAATACGCCGATGCCCTCCCTGTGCACAAGGTAAGGCTGAATGGATTCTTCATCGACAAAACCGAGGTCACCAACGCCCAATATGAGAAGTTTGTCGAGGCCACCGGTTACAAGACCGTCGCGGAAAGGCCATTGGACCCCAAGGAGTTCCCTGATGTGCCACCTGAAAAACTGATACCCGGCGCAGGGGTTTTTTCCCCTCCCGAACACGAGGTCGTTGATTGTTCCGAATGCAACCAATGGTGGAAATACAAGGAAGGCGTCTGCTGGAAAAACCCCGAAGGCAAAGGAAGTGACTACAAGGGCAGGGAGAATCATCCGGTGGTGTATGTTGCCTGGGAAGATGCGGAAGCTTACTGCAAATGGGCGGGAAAAAGATTGCCCACGGAAGCTGAATGGGAATATGCTGCACGGGGCGGACTGGAGCGCCAGCCTTATTCCTGGGGATCCGAATCACCCTTTGAAGGCAAGCCAAAGGCCAACATCTGGCAGGGGCCATTCCCCAACCGTAATGACAAGACCGATGGTTATGGGGGTACCGCACCTGTTAAAAGTTATCCGCCCAATGGATTCGGGCTATACGATGTAAGTGGTAATGTCTGGGAATGGTGCGCCGATTGGTACAGGCCGGATGCTTACTCACTTTTATACCGTGGCCTTGATTCCAGTGCGTTGAATATTCCATTGGTGAATCCCAAGGGCCCCGTTTCGCCAATCGACCCCCATGGAAATCAGACAAAGGTTCGGGTGCAAAGGGGTGGATCATTCCTTTGCAGCGCAAATTATTGTGTTCGTTACCGGGTAGGCTTAAGAATGCATGGTGCCGAGGATACCGGCTTATCACATACTGGTTTTCGCTGCGTGCGTGACCCATGAAACCGTTGATATTACTCGCATTTGCCTTTTCCCTGCCCTTGCAATCACAAAACCAGATTCCGGATGTGCAAATTCCCAGGGGTTTCGAGATCCTTCCATATTCGGATGATTCCCTGGCAAGTGATATATATTGCCTGGCAATAAGCCCCAAAGGCCACCTGATGGTCTCAGGGAGAGGTTATTTTCGCATACTTTTGGACTCAAACAAGGACGGTATGGCAGACATTTTCAAGGACTTCGGCCAAGCCCCGCCAGATGGGGCAACCGGGCTTCTATTTGAAAACAAATCACTTTGGTTCACGGGCAACCAGGGACTATGGTCAATCCCGATTTCGGATGACGGAATCACTGCATGCGGCCCAGCAATAAAACATTTATCATTCAA
>SYCV01000019.1 GCA_005786805.1 Planctomycetia bacterium
TTCACGATTTATTTGTTGATTTACAATTATTTGCCTAGCAATAATCATATAGCTCAATTTGATTTCTCTTGGGAATGAAAATATGCCTCATAAAAACCGTGGTGGATTTACTCTTATAGAATTGCTTGTGGTCATAGCAATCATTGCGATTCTTATCGGCCTTCTGCTTCCCGCAGTTCAAAAGGTAAGGGAAGCTGCAGCGCGCATGAAATGTCAGAATAATTTGAAAAATCTTGGGCTGGCTTGTCATAACCTTGAGGGTGTTCGCGGAGCATTGCCCCCATCAAGTGTTCAAACTCCCGCGGCATCCGACATGGCTGGTCTAAGGGAATTTCAAAAAAGCGGAACCACTGGAACAGCACCTGCTGACTATGCCAAGCATTGTTTTCTTTCCATAATTCTTCCTTACATAGAGCAGGGTAATGTTTTGAACAAGGGGGGAGGTGCATATGACTTGAAACAAGATTGGTTTGCAGCTATTAATCGGCCAGCATCTGGTACAAGAATTCCAACTTTTGAATGCCCATCCGCACCCTTCGAACATAATTTTTCAACATCTTCACTTTCTGCAGCAGACCAGGCGACATATGGGGCCGGTTGGAATTTGCCCACATCAGATTATATGGCTGTAAATCGTTCCAATAACCGCGCCGTAATTTGGACAGCCATGGGTTTAACGGATCCGGGAGTAAGTTCAGATGCCATTAAAGGTGCCTTGGCTTCAAATCAATTCACCAGACTCCTTTCGATTACCGATGGATTGAGCAACACAATCATGCTAGCTGAAGCCGCGGCCCGGCCCCAGGAATGGAGATTTGGAAAGATGATTAATCAATTTGCTGGCGCACCGAATGCTTACATGAATGGTGCTTGGGCCCACTCCGGAAATGATATTGCGATTGATGGCTCAAATTCAGCCGGATCGACTTTGACACTTGCTGCGGATGTTCCAACCGCCTGCCGTATCAACTGTGCCAATCAAGGTGAGGTATACAGTTTCCACTCGGGTGGGGCCAATGTATCCATGGGGGATGGATCAGTAAGGTTCATGTCGGAATCAGTCTCCTTGAAAAACCTCTTGTTGATGTCCGCCCGCGCGGATGGTAATCCAATTTCTGAGTGAGTAGTTTAAAGTAAACACCTCGCTTTTTGGCTCTAATTTCCTAATATTTCTTTAGGATTGATACTTAACTTTTTTTTTGAAAGTGAAATCAAGATCATGGAACGCACACTTGTACTTTTAAAACCCGATGCCGTACAACGCAGGCTTATTGGTTCCCTTGTGGAGCGATTTGAACGGAAAGGCCTTCAGATCATTGGCATGAAACTGGTTCATGCAAGCAAGGAACTTGCCGAAAAGCATTATGATGCTCATCGTGCAAGGCCGTTTTTCCCTTCATTGATTCAATTTTTAACCGGTGGCCCGACCGTGGCCATAGCACTTCAGGGTCCCAATGCGGTCACGGTGATTCGTAACCTCATGGGACTTACTGATGGCGCAAAATCACCCCCGGGAACTATTCGTGGTGATTATGCCATAAGTGTCCAGAACAACCTGGTGCACGGTAGCGATAGCGTGGATAACGCAAACCAGGAACTGGCTCTCTGGTTCAAGGCTGATGAATTAGTCTCGTATCAAAATTGCGACCATCATTGGGTCATTGGTTGATACTGAAATACATCTAAAAAAAGAGAGGCTTGGGTGTAATGCCCGGGCCTCTCTTTTTTGTATTTAAGCAAACCATCAAACCACTAGTTTTTTCAATTCTTCAATCGCTTTCGGGACACCTGTCTTGGGATCTTCATTTGCCTCATATTCCAATGCCATGTAGCCCCGGTAGTTCACATTCTTAAGAATTTCAACCAGCTTTCGGAGGTCTGCATCCTCTTTTTTCTGCCCCTGTTTTTGTATTTCAGTCTTGATCTGAACAGTCACCGCATAGGGTGCGAGCCTGGCCAGGTCACCATAGGGATCAGCGGTATGAAAATTACCGGTATCCAGGTTTACGCCGAAGAAAGGATGATTGATCGATTTTACCAAGCCAAGAATCTGGTCCGCGCTGGCTGTGATACCCCCATGGTTTTCCAGTGCCAGGATCACACCGAATTTCGCGGCATGGTCACATGCCTGGCCGATGGCGTTGATGCATCGTTCTTTTGCTTTTTCCTCTGTGTCACCCTTGGCGACGGTGCCTGCAAAAATCCTGATTGTCTTGCAACCAAGGACGCTGCATCTTTCAATCCAATCGTTTACTGAGGTCATCTGTTCCTTTAACTTTGTGGCGTCAGGTATGCAAAAATTATTTCCCACCGCGCTGCCACTGATATCCAATCCAAGTTTTGAACAAAACGCCTTGTACTTTGGAAAGAACTCCCTGGATGTGTCCGGGAAATAATAAGAGGTGGGTTCGATCGCACCCAATCCCTGTTCAGATGCGTATTCCGCAAATTGTTCCAAGGTCATGGTTGGTTTGTTTGCACCTTTGAAATCGAGATATTTTCTAAAGCTATAAGCAGCAAGGCTTAGTTTGATAAGCGGTTTTCCGGTTCTTTTCACAGGATCAATTGCGAGGGAGTAATTCTTCGCGATAATAGCGGTGGTTGAAGCAAGGGCAACTTTTGCAAAGGTTCGCCTGTCAAACATGATTTGTCTCCTATGGGGTGCTGAAAGATGCTTAATATAACCCTGATTGGAAGTTCGGGCAAATGCTAATAACCGCATCTTGGATGCCGGGTGAATATTCTCTAAAAGTGAAATAATCGCATGAAAATCAATGGGTTTGAGTATTTTAAATACCATTTGACCCGCCAAGGTAAAAACTAGCATTGAAATATGACAAATATGCCCCTTTTTGTCGGCCGGATAAATGCTAGACTAAATAAGTATTTCGATTTTCAGAGTAAGCTATGACACAAGTTAATATTTTTTCAAATGTTCCCAACGACAAAACCTCCCAAACGGATGATGAGCGGATCCGTAATGTCATTCCACTGCCATCCCCGGAAAATTTGATACGATTTTTTCCCATCCAAGGGACACCCGCGGAAAAATTAATATCCGACACACGCAAGGTGGTGAAGGACATACTCCGGGGCAAATCAGACAAGCTTCTGGTTGTAATAGGGCCTTGTTCAATACATGATCCCCAGGCAGCGACTGAGTACGCATCCAGGCTTGCCGTTGTCAGGAAGAAATACGCCAGCGACTTGGAAATCGTTATGCGGGTTTATTTCGAGAAACCTCGCACCACTGTTGGTTGGAA
>SYCV01000136.1 GCA_005786805.1 Planctomycetia bacterium
AAAGACCGGGGTAAAGCTTTTCCATGATGTACCTTAAAACTGTAAAATGTAATTAATCCAGGTTATCACTCCATGAACCTTTGACCAGGAAAATCCAAACCTTGGGTGGCTGAAAACGAAAAAAGGGACACCGGTTTGAATAGTGTCCCTTGTGAATAAGAATCAGGCGCTATTTATACCCTGGGCAGTTCGAACCCTTTGCGATATTCCCGGGTGAACAGCTTGTTTGCTGCCTCATTCGTGGATAGTTCGGTCTTCGGATCGATCGTTAGTTCCTCGCCCATGTAAAACTTGGTGATGTTGAAGTCGACATTATGTTCCTTGAGGTGGGCCTCAAAGCTTTCCATGGTCTGCGCGACATGCTTGTTTTCAGCAAACTTGCTGGGTTTGGTGCCCGCGGGTACCACTTTCCCCAATCGATAGGAAACATTCCCCAGGTGCGCAAGCGCGCTGGAAAGATGCCCTTGCTCGATGTCGAGGTGCAAATCCTTGTAATCACGACTCTTGATTGCTTTTACAAAATTCACGAAGTGGGCTTGGTAATCACCGCCACTCCATTTACCAAGCTGGTTGCCCTTGTAATCAAACGCTACGCCTGAGGTGTAGTTGGGGCCGACAGCATAACCATCCGTACCAAACCAGATGTTGCAGGCGCCATTGAATGGGCCGCCCTTCAAACCAAAAGTCACGGGGGTTTTGATGGGCAATCCGCGAACATCGGAGATTAACTGGGCGCCATCATCCCATTGGAAAATACTGACCTGGCTGTTTGCGACATCACCATTATCGGTGTAGCCAAGCCTGCCCCCGAGGCTGATCACGCGCTTTGGAAGTTCGTTCTTGCCCAAGGCCCACCTTGCCTTGTCAAGTTCATGGGGGTTTTGATTTCCGAGGTCGCCGTTGCCCGTTTCAAACACCCAGTGCCAATCGTAGTGCAATCTTTTTCTGATGGGAACAACCTTGGGGGCGGGGCCGCACCAAAGATCGAAGTCCAGTCCCTCTGGAATAGGGGCGGGGGTGTTCACCATTCCGATACTGTCCCGCCTGCGATAACAGATGGCCCGGGCTTCAGTTACTTTTCCAATCTTGCCACTTTGGATGAAATCAAGGGTCTGCCTCATGCCAGTCATACTGCGGCTTTGCACACCCATCTGGCACATGCGATTGAGTTTGCGCGCCCATTGGGTCATCACCCGACCTTCGAGCACATTATGGCTGCAGGGTTTTTCAACATAGACATCTTTTCCGGACTGCATGGCCCAAACAGCCATGACAGCATGCCAGTGGTTGGGGGTTGCGATGGAGACAGCATCAATGTTCTTGTCCTCGCAAAGTTTCCGGACATCCTGGTAGTATTTGGGTTGATGTTTCAGGGATTTGAACTTGTTCATGTGTTTTTGATGTGCCGCAGGATCGGCATCGCACACACCAACCAAGTCAACATCCGGGTTTCTTAACCATTCGCCGAGGTGGTTGCCTCCCTGTCCGTTGACTCCGATGACAGCGACCCGGATTTTATCATTTGCGCCGACTTTTCGCTCGGGCTTGGTGTCCGCGGCTTCAGAAGTGTTTGTCACCCCTGTTGCCAGTGCTGCGGAAGCCGCGATTATGGATTGTTCAACAAAGTCCCTGCGTGTAATTCTCATGTTATTATTCCCCTTAAATGAAAGATTGCAGATATTATTCTAAAATAACGAATCTCTTGAAATATGCACGATAATAAGTTAAGAGTCTTTAAATTTGAACAAACGCCCGGCATTGGCGCCCAAGATCATTGATTGTTCAGGGGGAGAAAGCGCCGTGAGATAGGATCTGATTTTTTCACGATAGGCCCGATAGGATTTATCATTCGATTTTTCATCAAAGCCCCCGCCATAGATCAAACGCATTGGAGTGAATCGGGTCACCAGGTCCTTGATGACTTTGCCCGCATCGCGGTCAGGAAACATTTTTGGGTCGGGTAGTGATGATACTTTCATGATGGTGTTTTCGAACCTGGCCCATTGAAGCACACGGCTGTTTTCTTTAGGGGTTCCGTCAAATGGCCTTCCCATATGATCGATGATCACTTTCGTTTTTGAAAATTCCCTTATAAGCGGTTCGAATCCTTCCGCATATCGTGGTTCGAAATGCAACTGGATATTCAAGCCAAGTTCAGCGGCGGCTTTCCATAGGTTACGAAGTTCGGCTTTTTCAAACGGTGGCAGCTTATCCTTGTTGTAGGCGTGAAAGCGGAGAGCGACGATCTTTCCGGGATTTCTTTTGACCAATTCACCCATGAGGCGGATTGAGTCTTTTCTTTCTGCAAAAAACAGGCATGTCCCCTTGAATTGATTCCCACCAACCGAAAGGCAATGTTCCAGGTAGCGATGATCATCCTGGTAGGGTTCCGGATGGACTATGACCGCGAAATCAACCCCCGCCTTGTTCATCTGCTCAAGCAAAATCTGGGGCGAGGTGATTGCATCGGGCTGGTAGGGGCCATCCTTGTGATAGGGAAATTCTTTGTTTTTATTGCCTGCAAAACAATGGACATGAGTGTCTATGATTGGATCTTTATTTAATGATGCCAAAGCCGGGGAATTATAGAAACCAAGCGCGGCTATCGAGCTTATAGCAGACTTCGTGAAGTTTCTGCGAGTTTGATGGTTCAAAATAGCTTTTTGCATCTTTTTGATAACTAGTAATTACTTGTTAACAGAGTCAACGAGCTTTTTGATCTTACCCGCGATCAATTCCTCGTTATCCGCGGCCCAGCGCAGTGCGGGACGGCCGTATTCATAAAGATTGGGGCCACCCTCATAACCACCTTCCGCCCAAACCCTCCTGGAGGGAATGTAGGCGATCATGTCGTCCACATAGCCACAAACCAAGGTGCCTTTTCCAAACTCCGCTTTGAACCGGAGCGCGTAATCCACGACAGTTTCGGCGCCCATTCCAATCATCAGCATTTCATTTCCCAATTTCCATGCATGGAGTGGGTAGGGGTAGGAGGTGGCAAACTTTTCCCCAGCGTCCAATTTTTTGATCATTCGCTCGGCCCAACGCTTGCGCACCGCGTTGGCATCCCTGGTCGCGACTTCCAGCTCGGGGCGGGTGATAATTTTTTCATAGGGAAGTTCAATCAGCTCGAAGGAAGTCTTAAGGCCTGGCTGAATGGTTTTAAGAGGTTTCTTTAGGGCTTCCTCAACACCATCTGCGAGCATTTTTCCATATTTCTCGCAAAGTTCCACCTGTCTGCGTGGAAGTGGATTTTGATCACCCCCGCATGTGTTCACAAACATCGCCAACGCGCCCGGATGATTCTTTTCAATAAGTATCTGGGCAAAGCCCGGGTAATCGCCACACCATTTTGTAAAGTTGAGTGTGGTGGGGTGGCATGCATAACCAAAAAGGATGGCCATGGGTTTGTTGTCTTTATCGGTTACGGTCATCACGGGTACGGTATGGTCAACAGGCCCTTTGAGAGGTTCACCTTTCGCTATGATGGAAGGAACTTCCGCTTCCTTGTTATTGCGCCTGTTGACCGCGAAATTCGCGTGCCCTTCGCCCATTTTCAAACTTGCCGGGGCAAGGTTGGTTATGGATTCACCTATCATGTCTGCCATCTTCCGCACCATTAAATCCGTGTATTCATCGACCAATTTAACCTGCTCGGCTTCGATGGGGTAGTAATCGACAAGGTCGAGGCCCAGGCGCGGGCCGCAATGATTATGGGAGAAAGTGATCATCACCTGATGGCGTTCGAGGTTGTGTTTTTTCTTGAGAATCAAAAATACGGCGTCGCTCATTTCCTTCGGCACGCCTTGGAAATCACTGGTCACAAGTATCGCCCGTTTGCCATCAGGTGCCTCGAGTGCAAGCGATTTCATCCAGATATCATGGAGCTTTCCATCGGGAGCGCGCTTTGAACCATACCCTGCAAGCCACACGCTGGTTTCAGGAGTGATGACAGCCTTGGAGACACCCGCTCTCCAGGTTGTTTTATTTTCCTGCGCGATACCAGGCGTTGAAAGGATCAATGAAATGAAAAGAAAACCAGTACCTGAAATAAATCTAATCATTGATACAGCCTTGTTCAAAAGAGATAAAACCATCAGGGCATATGAGATTATGCCAGGATTTCGCGGACCACCCGTCCATGGACATCAGTCAGGCGGAAATTCCTACCAGCATGTTTGTAAGTGAGTTTTTCGTGATCCAATCCCAACTGGTGAAGGATGGTTGCATGCAAGTCGTGGAAATGGACCTTGTTCTCGACGGAATAGTAACCATAATCATCGGTGGCACCGTGACTGATGCCCGGTTTGATGCCTCCGCCCGCAAGCCACATGGTAAAGCCATGGGGATTATGATCCCTGCCATCGCCTCCCTGTGCAGTGGGCGTACGGCCGAATTCGCCGCCCCACCAAACTAGGGTGTCTTCCAAAAGCCCACGTTGTTTCAAATCGTAAAGTAGCCCTGCGATCGGGCGATCAACTTCCCTTGCATTTTTTGCATGATCCTTACGGAGATTGCCATGCTGGTCCCATTTGTAGCTGTGCGAGATCTGAATAAAGCGAACACCCGCTTCAGCAAAGCGCCTGGCCATCAAACATTGCCTGCCATAGTTCGCGGTGGCGGGATCATCCAATCCATAAAGTTTTTGTGTAAGTGGGGTTTCGCTGGAAAGATCCTGTAATTGAGGGGCGGTTGCCTGCATTCGGAAAGCGAGTTCGAACGAATCAATCCTGCCTTCAAGCGCGTTATCAGGCCCTGTCACCTGCAAGCGTTCACGATTCATCCTGTTGAAGAAATCGATTTCCATGCGTTGCAATTTGGTGGGGGTATCGCCTGTGATGAAAGGGATTTTCGCCTTGTCACTTGGTGTGCCGGCATTGCCCACTGGTGTTCCCTGGTAGATGGCGGGAAGGAATGCGGAGGAGAAATTATTCTCGGCGCCATGGGAAAGGGTGGGGCATACGGTGATAAATCCCGGAAGGTTTCGATTCTCGGTGCCCAGCCCGTAAGTAACCCAGCTACCCATGCTGGGGCGTACAAATGTGTCACTGCCCGTGTGGAGTTCCAGCAGAGCACCACCATGGCGGGAATTGGAACCATACATTGATTTGATAAAGCAAATGTCATCGGCGTGCGAGGCGATCTCAGGAAATAATTCGCTGGCCCAGGCGCCCGATTGGCCATATTGCTTGAAGCTCCAAGGCGATTTTAAAAGGTTACCGGTCTGTCCCGAAACAACCCTTGGCTTGCTGAAGGGAAGGGGTTTACCATCATCGCGTTCCAGCAAGGGTTTGTAATCAAAGGTGTCGACCTGACTCGGACCACCATGCATGAAAAGAAAGATCACCCTTTTCGCCTTGGCGGGAAAGTGCGGGGCTTTGGGTGCAAGAGGGTCTTCCGCGGGGGAATTGGTTTTGACATCCGCCCTGGCTTCTTCTGCGAGCATCGCGGAGAGTGCGAGCATGCCGAATCCATTGGCCGATTGCGTTAGCATTTCGCGCCTGGTGACCCGTGGTTTATCAAAGGAATGTGTCATTTGGAAATCCTGTGCTTATTCGACAAATACGAATTCATTGGTGGAAATTAACGATCTGCACAACCCCTGCCATGCCATGATGATTGATTGATCCTTGGAGACTTTTTCAGACTGGGCGGCGGATTGATAAAGGTTGAGGAATTCAACAGCTCGCTGGACTTCTGGATTGGTGGGAGGTCGGGAGAATAAAACCTCATATGCCAGGTTTATTTTCCTGGTTTCATCCCCCGATTGTTTTATCAGGTGCTCCGCCATCTTTCGGGTTTGATCCTGGACTAATTTGCCATTCATTAAAAGAAGAGATTGGGCGGGGATGTTGGTGACCGCCCTGCGGCCCATGGTGACACTAGGGTCGGGAAAATCAAATGCCTGGAAAGGTTCATAACCCGAACTGCGGATCACAGGCAGATAAACCGAGCGCTTGCTGGTGTTGTACCCATCGAATCCACGACTTCCGGTGCTGGTGACATATCTCCGATTTTCCATGCCCAAAAGGGAACCTCCCGCGGTGCGGTCCAAGGTTTCACTGGTCACAAACAAGGAATCCCGGAAGGATTCCGCATCAAGCCGTTGTCTTTGCCTGTGCCAGAACAATCTGTTTTCAGAGTCAAGCAACTCCGCTTGTGAGTTGGCCTCGGTGCTCATCTGGTAGGTCGCGGAATTCATGATCAGTTTGTGCATGGCCTTGACAGACCATCCCTGCTGTAAAAATGATTGCGCAAGCCAGTCTAAAAGTTCCTGATGAACGGGCAGGTCGCCAAGTCTTCCAAAGTTATCCGGCGTTCTCACCAGGCCATCCCCAAAGTGCCAGGTCCAAAGCCTGTTGACTGCGACCCGTGTTGTAAGGGGATTGTCACGGCTGGTTATCCAATCCGCGAATTGCAATCTGCCACTGGTTTTTTCATCAATCCGGGGGGTGTTCGCAAGAGTTATCAATGAGGGAAAACCTCGAGGAGCGTCCGTTCCCAAGGTCAGATGATTACCTCTGATGTGGATTTTTAGATCCTGGGGCTTGTCTTCAGACACAGCCATCGCGGTGGGAAGCTTTGGTTTTTCCTTCTCAAGCTTTGCAAGATTATCGCGTAGGGGCTTGAGGGTTGATATGACATTCGGGGGCAGGACAAGGTCGATGTTTTTTGGCCTGGCAAAAGGCCCATCCTTGGATTGGATAAGTTGTTTGAATGCATCGCCCTCGGGGATTTTTCCACCCTTGCCTAGATAGGTAACCCATTGATCAATAAAACCGGGAAGCAGGCCCGCGGTTGAGACAACTTGCGAATCCATTGATTGCCCCTTCGGTAAGGGAAGCAATGCAAACTTGTCTATATGGGGGAAAGGGCCCTGACGATCGAGGCGAACGACAACTTTTCCTTTTTTAAGGGAGGCAAGAAAGGCCGCCTCCCATTTTTGGGAATCAGGGTTCCAACCACCGGTGACACTGGTGGCGAATTCGCCCTGTGGTCTGCCATCAAGTGAAATACGAACTGGTCTGCTTTCAGCAGCGGCATAACGGATTTCGAAACTGTAATTGTCATCCTTGGGGATATTGAGTTCGTATTCCACAAAATTCGGCAACTGTCCCGCGTTGACCAGAACACCAATCCCCTTGCCATAACTTTCAACATCTTTGAGCACATTACCCCGGATGAAGGTTTCTGCTTCAACCAAAATGGTGCCATCCATCTGTTTGCCGGCTTTCATCCGGGTCTTGCCCAAAACATCCCTGTGTTTCACCTTATCCTGCGCTGCTTTGAGATACGAATCCGCTTCAAGCCTGGCTTTCGCAGCAACTTCCGAAAAAGTTGTGTCTTCAATCTTCTTTATTTCCTGCTTTGCTTTTTTGACAAGTTCCTCATGCTCTTTTTCCTGGGCGATTTCCATCGGTCCAGCGAGTGGCCTTTCCTGCCATTTTGCAACAACCGAATATGTCTCCATCGTTCTGGTTGATTTCATGATTCCCGCGAGGGAGTAATATTCCCTTGTTGATATAGGATCAAACTTATGGTCATGGCACCTGGCACATCCCATTGTCAGCCCCATGAACGCCTGACTGATGGTGTCCAATTGCTCATCCACGATATCCATGTGCATTTTGACTGGATCATCCTCGGCAAGCATCTTGGGCCCAACCATAAGGAATCCCGTCGCGATCATGCCATCATGGGAGTTCGGTTGAATGAGATCACCAGCAATCTGCATGCGGATGAATTGATCAAAGGGCATGTCGGAATTAAAAGCCTGAATCACCCAGTCGCGATAACGCCAGGCGCTGGCATAGGCAAGATTTTCATCCATGCCGTTGCTATCCGCATATCTTGCGACATCAAGCCAATGCCTGCCCCATCGTTCGCCATAATGCGAGGATGCCAAAAGCTTGTCCACCAATTTCGCAAAGGCATCGGAGGATTCATCCTTTAAAAACGCCTCCACCTCCTTGGGTTCCGGGGGCATTCCCAACAGGTCAAAATAAGCCCTGCGAACCAAGGTTCGTTTGTCTGCAGGACGGGCAGGTTTCAATCCCTTTGCCTCGAGCTTATTCAAAACAAATTGATCAACCGGGTTCCTCACCCAATTTTTATTCTTAACTTCAGGCGGGACTGGATTTCGCAAAGGCTGAAATGCCCAATGGTCCTTTCCCAAGGCTGTTGGCCCCAGCTTTGTATCCTTTACTTCAACAGTTGTGGTGGAAGGCCATGGCGCTCCCATCTTCACCCAAGTTGAAAGATCCGCGATTTGCCTTGCGTTCAACTTTCCCTTGGGAGGCATTTTGAGGTCGCCCTGATACCCCACCGCCTTGATCATCAAGCTGGCGGCAGGATCGCCCGGGATGATCGAAGTGCCTATGTCTCCACCCTTGATCATTGCGGCCCTGCTATCAAGTTTCAGGCCACCCTTTTGCTTTTCCGCACCATGGCAGGAGAAGCAATGCTCCGCGAGCAGCGGCCTGACTTTTTCCTCGAAGAACTTGTCGGCAGCGATGTTCTTATCCGCTGCTAAAACCGGGGCCACTATAACAATGGAACATATCCAAATAAAAGCAGGCTTTAAAAATCTAACTCTGGGGGTGTGAATCTTCATTATCACTTCTTTTTTAATTTTTATAAAAGGTATGATGATATTAATAGTATACCCGTTGACTTGGGCATTAAAAGGCTAATCAAGGTTTGTGAAATTTGAAGGAATACAAGTCCGCATCATGAAGCGATACCCTTAGTTTTATGGGTTTTCCAGCAAGCATTCCGAGATCAGCTCCTTTTTTCCATGTAACGATCCTGTCGATCTCATTGCCTATCTGTTCCTGGCAATCCTTTAACTCGAATCCCGGGATGGCTTTGCCTGTCGTGTCCTGCAGTTCAAAAAGTACTCCACCAGCGGCGGAAGTGGAAAAATTGATCGATAGCGCGTTGCCATTGAAGATAAAAGGCTTTGATGTCATCTCGCCGCCCTGATAATTCGCATGAAGGGAACCAAGGCCATCAAGCCTGAGTGAATACCTGCGCAGGTGCGAGGTGGGTTGGGCGTAATCCTGGTTCACATAGAAAGACATTTCCGCAGGGCCGGTCTGGATGATGTTCAAAGCGGGATAGTTTGTCCGGGAAACCCAGTTTTGAGCACCAACACCACCACGAACAAAACCCTCGAGAAAAGTTCGGTCATAAATTGAGGCATGGGCCTTTCCCTCGACAGGCCTGGTCGACATCATGATCGCATCGGAAGTGTCCTTGAAATAGCCGGGATCAACCTTTATCGCCTTGGCTTGCTCATCATTAAGCACCCTGCGGTTGGGCATGAATCGGGCGGAGATCGCCACATAATGATGCGGCGCGCGAAAATAAGGGCTGGTCTGGTTGGTGTATAAATGCTCGATGGGGGACTTGTTGTTGCCGGATGTGTATTCCATCAGCACGGGCTTGGTCCAGTTTATAAAGTCATCACTTTCGCTCCGGACTATTCTTCTTATTCCATCTTTAAACACTCTGAAATAGCATAGATACTTGTTCTCAGCCTCCGACCAAAAAGGCACATTCTGGGAATCAAACATGTATGGGAAGGGTACCATCGCCTTGCTGATGATTGGTTCCGGCCGAATCTTCTCCCATTTCAAACCATCTGCGGACTTCAGCGCGATCAATCCGCTTGTCATGGTTCCCCCGATCGCCTTGTATCTTTCCGAAGCTGGAACCCCGGGTTTTTTGTCGATGAAGGGGCAGAAGTTGTGGGTAATGGGCGCTGCATTGGCAAGCACTCGATTTGTCTTGACGCCCTCATGATCAAAACCGGTGAGTTCAGGCTTGGTCCAGATTTTGCCATCCTTGGATTCCGCACAGCAGTAGGATTCGTTTGAATTACCATCAGCCCCTGCCTTGGGACTGCCACGATAATAAGCCCTGATCACAGCTCCATCCTGTATGATGGTGACATAACCACAAAAAAGCCCCTCCCAGGGTTTGTCAAACTTCAAAGCGATACCCTCGTCCCGGGGAGTTCCCTGCTGCAGCCATGCCTTATCCAGCTTTTCAATCAGGAATTGATCAACAAAAAGTTCCCTGCGGGAGCCAATATCAACAGGCTTTTGTTCCTGGGAAACAGCCACCGGACATGCGATTGTGATCGTGAGAATCAAGGCGCTAAAACAGGCGGGGAAATTATTCATGAAGATTATTCCAATTAAAATCCGGAGGGTTGAACTTATTTAATCTAGCACAACGCAATTGTATTTATCAATCTGATAAAGCTCATATTTTCGCTTAAGAGATGGCTTTGGTGATGATTTTGCGGTCAAGGGTGCCCGTAAGTTTTTGATCAAGCCCATTATAAAAGTAAGTTAAATGCCTATGGTCAAACCCCATAAGATGAAGGATGGTGGCATGCAGGTCCGAGACATGATAGCGTTCATGGACACCTTCAAAACCAAGTTCATCAGTCTCACCAATAACCTGCCCGCCTTTCACACCACCACCTGCGAGCCACATCGTGAAACCCAGCCAGTTGTGGTCCCTGCCCGGCTTGTTTATACCCTCGCTTGTGGGAGTGCGCCCGAATTCCCCACCCCAGATAAGCAGTGTGTCATCCCATAATCCGCGCTGTTTTAAATCGGTCATCAATGCCGCGATCGGCTGGTCGGTTTCAGCGGCATGGGTTTTGTGGTTCGTGATGCAATCGTTATGCCCATCCCAGGTTGACTCGATATGCCCGCCTCCAGAGTATAACTGGATGAACCGCACACCTTTTTCAATAAGCCTCCTGGTGACCAAGCATTTTCTGCCAAAATCAGCAGTCAAAGGGTTGTTCAGGCCGTACATGTTTTTGATGGAGGGGCTTTCCTTGTCGATGTCGACGACTTCCGTTGCGCTGGTTTGCATTCGATAGGCAAGCTCATAATTATTGATCCTGGCGTGAAGATCGCTTTCACTTCCGCGGTTTTGCAAATGCTGCTGGTTTAATTCATTGAGAAAATCAAGGGCGTTACGCTGGGCGCGTTCGTTCACTCCCGAAGGGTTGGAAAGATCCAGCAGGGGCGCGCCCCCGTTACGAAACAAAGTACCCTGGTATTTGGCTGGCATGTAGCCATTGCCCCAGTTGGGTGCTCCACCTATCGGCCCTCCACGCGGGTCGGTCATCACCACATAACTGGGCAGGCTTTCGTTAAGGGAACCGAGGCCGTAAGTCAGCCAGGAACCGAGGCTGGGCTTTCCAGTGAGGGGGCTTCCCGTGTTCATTTGCAAACATCCGGAGGAATGCGCTGCAGTGTCGGTATAAAGTGCCTTCAGCACGCACAAGTCATCCGCATGAAGGGCGGTATTGGGAAACAAGCTGCTTATTTCCAGCCCACTTTTTCCATGGCGATTGAATTCAAACGGGCTGCGCATCAGGTAGCCTATGGCCCTGCCATTGGATCCCACCTTGGTTTTGCCTGAATATGGCTTTCCATGGTATTTATCCAGGGCTGGTTTATGATCGAAAGTATCAACCTGGCTGGGCGCGCCATTCATGAAAAGAAAGACACAATGCTTTGCTTTTTTTGAGAAGTGTGGTTTTTTTGATGTCTTTGAAGCAATCATGGACTCGGAAGCGTTTACTCCGGAGTTGAAAAATCCATCCCGCCCCAGCATGCTAGCAAGAGGGAGTGTTGCAAACCCCGCGCCTGACTGCAAAATGAATTTTCTCCTGCAATCAAGCAGCTCTTTTGCAACTTTGTCTTTATCGTATGAATCAACCATTGCATCCAGTGCCATGAATTTAATTGGGGTAAAGAAACTCGTTGAGGTTTAACATGACCCTGCAAGCCTGGATCATCGCAAGATGCCGGGCATTTAGTGGGGCCTTGGTTCCATCCAGTTGCAAAGCCATTGATTCTTTTTGCAGGAACAAAAGCATCGCGGCTTTTTCGGATTCTGATGGTTGCCTTGCCAGGCAAAGCTTGAACACCATCTCCACTTGTAAACCCGGGTCGCCCTTGAAATCCCGTTCGAGTCTTTGAGCCAGTTGATCCGCCTGTTGGTTTACAAATTCACTGTTGAAAAGAGTGAGAGCCTGGGGTGCCACATTGGTTCTGGATCGTTTTTCCGAACTCAGGGTGGTGTCGCAAAAATCAAAGGTTTCCAGCAAAGGCAGGGTTAGGGTGCGCTTGATAAACGCGTAGATTGTCCTGCGGTTTATGGCAGCTCCCGATTCAGCCTTCCATGCAGCCTGCTTGTCGGTGTGCGCCTCGACCACAACATCGGGCACCGGAAGAAAAACCCCCGGCCCTTGCATGGTTTTGTTCAAGTTGCCTGAGATCGAAAGCATGGAATCACGGATGGACTCGATATCAAGGCGCTTGTAAGGGAACCGCCAGAGTAATTTGTTCTCCGGGTCAACCGATGCCGCGTTTTCCCTGTGGGAGGAATCCTGTTTGTATGTTTCACTAAGAAGGATCAACCGATGCAATTCCTTGAGCGACCATTTTGCATCATGAACAAACCAATGCGCCAGCCAATCGAGCAATTCGGGGTGAGTGGGTCTCGCGCCCATATGGCCGAAATCACTGGAGGTTGCAACCAGGCCAACACCAAAATGATGCTGCCAAACCCGGTTGACAATCACCCTGGCCACCAATGGGTTATCCGGTTGAATCATCCAATTTGCAAAAGTAAGTCTTCGTTCAGAGGTTTGTTTCCCCTTCTCGGGAAAGTGTGGCTGGTTGGGTGCCAATATCGCAGGCACTTGGGGTTTCATTTCCGGCCCCGGATTACTGGCCCTGCCTGAAAGCAGCAGGTGTGTTGGGTTTGGTTTCGCGGAACTTTCAACCAGTCGATATAACTTTCCAAAGTTTCCATAAGGAACATCCACATCCGTCCGCCCCTGACTTGGTCTTTTCAATGGCGAAAGTATGGCTCCCAGACTGTAATAGTCAACCATTGTCAGGGGATCAAATTTATGGTTATGGCATCGTGCGCAACCCAGGGTGAGTCCAAGAAAAGTTTGTGAGGTCGTTTGGATGAGATCGTCCACCTCATCAGCCCGGTATTGAGCGGCTTCAAGTGGGTCGACTTCATCCTGCCAGGTTCCCAACGCATGAAAACCTGTCGCAACCATGGTTTCAAATGTTGGCCCAGGGAGTTCATCGCCAGCCAATTGTTCGAGTACAAATCGATCGTAGGGTTTATCGTTGTTGAAGGCCGCAATCACATAATCGCGGTATTTCCAGACGCTGGGTTTCGCAGCGTCCCTCTCATATCCGTTGGAATCCGCATAGCGGACAAGATCGAGCCAATGCCTAGCCCATTTTTCGCCAAATGCAGGGTCGCTTAAAAACCTCTCCACCAGTGAAGTGTAGGAATCAGGGCTTTGGTCATTCAAAAACCGATCTTGTTCCTCAACAGTTGGAGGTAGACCTCTTATCCCCAGAGAAACCCTTCTGGATAGATTTGCCCTTGTTGCGGTTGGGGACAGTTTGAGCTTATCAGCTTCAAGCCTTTTTATGATGAAAGAATCAATCGGGTTGGAAACTCGGGAAACATCCTCTACCGTGGGAATGATGGGCCGCTTTACTTTTTGAAACGACCAAAAAGCCCGGGCAAGCTCCAAGTCCACCTTTTTCTCATGGATGCCCAATATCCTGTTCGCGGGCCACTTTGCTCCCTCCCTCACCCATTCCCTTAGTTTTGCGATTGCCGCGGTTGGAACCGCCTTTGATATTTTACTTTCCTTGGGCGGCATCTCACCAAGTTCAATCCGTTGGATCATCAGGCTTTCTTCGGGCTTGCCCGAAACCAATGCAGTACCCTGGTCACCACCAGCCTTCATCGTGTTGAAGGAGGTCAAATCCAGTCCGCCACTTTTTTTATTGGGTTGATGGCATTCCAGGCAATGCTCAACCAACAATGGGGCAATGTCTTTTTCAAAGTCTGCGGCGTTAATAGTGCCTGCAAAAAAGAATACTGCGATCACCAGGATTTGGGTCAATGAAAAGTTCATGGTTGGCTCATGTGATTTCAAAACGCCTTACCTGAATTCCATTTCTTCCACTTTTTTGTGTGGGGCGGGGTTCGGGTTGGGCAAAATCATTCAAATCAACGGATCTGGCCCTCACTTCATATTGCCCCTCCTTCAAACCCTTGATGGTGGCTGAATAGGAACACATGCTATAACGCAAAGGCCAGGAAAGAGCCTTGCCTGTTTTCTTGTCAAAGCCCAAAACCTTGTTCGCGTTGATCCCTTCGGGAAGAATATTATTCCAGTCGGGTTGTTCCTGCAATTCGCAGGGAATCCAAGGGCCTTGTAATAATTCGGGTGAATCATCCCCCAGGGTTGGAGGTTTATCGCCCACTTTGCGGACCCAGTATTCCACACGCTTGACCCCGGAAGGGCCACTGATCACTGTGCCGCTAATATCCACCGCCTCACCAACCTTGAATTTTTTGCCATCAGGTGACTTGTCCATGTATGCCGCGCTTTTCAAGAATGATTCCGGATCATTGTTGCCAGTGGCGTAAGTGTCATTGTTGCGGGGATCATTCGTGACAAAAATATGCTGCAGCCATTTGATGGATTTATAACCATGGGACCATGGAACGATCATGCGGACCGGTCCGCCTCTTTCGGGTGATATCGCCTCGCCATTCAGTTTGTAAGCAAGGAAGACGGGCAATTCATTCGGGGGTGTTTCCATGGCGTTGGTGTAGGTCACGGATGATTTGAAAACCTGCTTGGCATCGTTGTTATGAAAACCCCAGTAATAAATCCTGCGAACATTGTTCATCCTGCCGCAAAGTTTAAGCACCTCGCGCAGGGGCACACCGGTCCATAATCCCTGGCCGAGTGGCGAATCAATATTCAGGCACTGCATTGCCTTGAGGAAATGCACCTCATGTTTTTTGCCAAGCTCCAGGAGTTGGTTGAAATCTAGAGCAGTGCCATCCGCGATGGTGAGGGATTTAGCAAGGGTTGCGGGCACCTTGGTGTGTGGTTCCTTAACAAAGGGGTCAGCGGTGATTTCAAGTCGCCAGGTGTCAGGAGTAAGCTTGGCTTTTGCCTGTGCATCACCTGTGAGCTTATGGGGCTTTGGATCTCCCCTGGATACATCGCCGAAATCTTTACCGGGTGTAAGGAAAGGCTTGCTTAGGGGGGGTGTTTTTTGTGATGGGGCTGAGTCTGCAAGGTTTGCCGATACGGTTTCAGTGATAGCGAGTGTGGTTGCGCAAGCGGCACCAGCATTGATGAAATCCCGCCGGGTGATGCTACCGGATTTCAAGTCTTCGCCCATGGGAATGATTCCTGAAGCGGATGGAGATTAAATAAACACAGGCAATGAAAAACACTACTTACAGATTTACAATTGTAACTTTGTAATGGAGTTTAAGAAAGATAAAAGCGATGAATGAAAAGGTGCCACGGAACCATTGATTCTTACCCTCTTGCTGAGTTTCGGATAGTAAGGGTTCAAGGGAATCTTGATATTAATTATTTTAATTTCAGAATCAGGATGAATACTGATTTAATTTTACCATTGCCAGTAACATGGGTTTTCACTCTTGGCGGAGTGCTTCAATTGGAACCAGGCGGGACGCTTTTCGCGCAGGGTAATAACCAAATACAAGGCCCACTGTGACCGCGACACCAACTGCGGAAAGTATCGCAGTGTAGGAAACCTCTGTTGGCCAATGCAACACCAGACTTACCAAAATGGAGGTGTCCCTGCCAACGAGAACACCCATCGCCCCCCCCACCAGACATAACACGACTGCCTCAACGAGAAACTGCTGAAGGATCAGGCTTGGCCTTGCCCCCACCGCCATGCGTAATCCTATTTCCCGCG
>SYCV01000137.1 GCA_005786805.1 Planctomycetia bacterium
AAAAGAAATGCACAAAAAAACTGGAATGCCCCCGCATTCCAAGTTTCATACCTTTAAAAGCACAATGGAACTTATCTTTCCAAGGCCTTTTCATTTTTTCCCCGGGATCAGCATCAACAATTTAATTTTAAAAACCCTTGACATCAAAATCGAACACGACACATGCAGAATAATAACAAATGATTAGGAAAAATGAAATGAAAGTGAAATTACCTGGCAAGGATTCCGCCATTATTGGTGAAATTACTCGAAGGCCCCACAAATCTTCCCCCACCAGATGCGATAGTGGGCAGGATTTCAAAAGTGAAACCAAAATTATCCTGCATAGCATTGTATGTAAATCCAAGACTTATCTGTAGATCTGTTCCAACCCTTGTGAGAACCAGTGAGTTACTTACACTTTGAAAAGTTGCAAAGTCATAGGTGCTACTGCCAGTAATCGCATACTTGGGACTGAAAATATATGTCGCAGCCCCGGTGAGGGCCTTACTTTCAACCGGTTCGATGCTTCGATAACCAAGATAAAAATTTGTTCTGTCAGAGCGGTTCAAATAACTACCCAGGGTAAAGACCCTGGCACCATTTTCCATGGGATCAATCCAACCCGTGCTGGTAAAACTGGTTCTGTCACCAATATTCCAAAGATAATCGTACTGTAGAAAAGCCAGATAGTTGCCAAAGTTATCCGTGTTTTTTTCTGGGAAAAATGAGCCTGAAAGATCAAGAACCATCCAATCAACTATGTGTTGGTTACCAGGGAAGCCCCTTTTGGTTTGCAAACGCTGCCTAATTTCCCCTTGGATAACCTGAATTTGGTTAAGAGTATCAATTCTCGTATCTATTGTTCTTCGAATGGCATAAATCTGCGGATCAAAATAGGGATTATTAGTTGTAAGAAGATTACTGTTCAATGTATTTGGATATATTGTTGGCTGGTTTCGAATATCCCGCAACGCCTGGTCTGAGGCATCGTCATTTAATCGGTCCAACTGGGCAAAGTTTGAATACTGTGCTGAAGAAGCAGCATTGAAATAATTGATGCTATTTACAATTTTATGATTAATCCCATTCACATTAAAAACTTCGGATTTAAACTCCGGGTAAGCCGCAGTGAATGGAAGACTTGCACGAATCCCACCACCACCCCATGCCCTACCAAGTGTATCCCCAGAAAGATCATTGGTGTAAAGGGCCAAGTCACCCTTGATATAAGGTGCGATTTTCAAACTTCCCAAATTAAAAGGGGCACTCAATTCTTCGCTTACATTAAATCGTCCCGTGCTGTTTTGAACATCGGTCAATGGGCTAACCACTGGTGTTCCGTCGTTGGTGATCAATAAATTTCCGTAAGCAGCACCGCCCCATGTGCTTGATGTGAAAATGTCAAAAATTGGCTGTCCTAAAATGAAACCATCAACCCTGGGCAACCAGTTGGTCTCATTTATCCATGGACGGGTTCTAACTTCACCCAAAACATACCAACCCATATTCTGGTCTGTCTGCCTTAAATAAGCCCATGTGTCCTGATTTATTCCATTGTCCCATTCGGGCTTAAAAAATTGCTCAACATAGTTACGATCACTTATTGCAGCACCTTGACCGAGAAATGTGAATCCATTTGACATATCTGCAATGCTTTGGCGCCAAAGTATCCTACCACGATACTCCGGATGCGGCTCACCCACAGTACGACCACCGCCAAGAATATCTGCCCCATGATCAATAATGCCGTAAACCTTTGCAAGCCCATTAACTTTCCCTTGAATCCCAAAAAAATCTGGAGCCATATAATCAAAATCAGAACCTAATCCAGGACCGCGCTTTGTCAAATAATCAATGTCAAAACGCCATCTCGTATTCTCAAAAGGCTGGATACCCAGAAGATCAAATGCATTAAGTGTGAGTCCGAATTGGCCACCAAAAATATTGTTAAAACCAAGGTTAATGCCTTCAATTGGCCCTAATGGGTCACGACCATCCCCCTGAAGGTAAGGCAAATAAAAGACTGGAATATTTTCAAGCTCAATGAACATATTTTTAGCACGGACATAACTTTCTTTCTGATCAAGTTCCTGCTCTGTTTTACGATCAACAAATCGTTTGCCAAAAATTGAGAATTTTGGAATAGTTCGCTCCTCGATAGTTGCCTCCGCAACATAAACCTTAAGACCGGGGTCCGCAGGCATCTTGCTCGAAAAAACTTCCGCTTTTACAACCTTATATTGATTGGCTGCCAACTGCTGTATTTCCTTGGCACGAACGAACAAAGGATCTATAAGTTTGGGTTGGTAAAACTCTAATTCGCCATTCAAAGCCACAGCAGTGTTACGACCTATGTCATAATAAACTTCATCAGCTCTGATAATTCTAACTTCACCAGAATCAGAAGCATTTTTTCTACCAGGCTTTGCTGGATCCTGCTGTCTTACTTCCACATGCCCGGAGAGATAAATTTCCAAGTCTTTTCCGGACTGATTTGTTTGTTTTTTAAGATTACCAACAATCTCCTGCAAATTCGCACCCTTGGTCCAAATCACCAAACGATCAGCCTCAATATCAACCAACCCGATCCCAGCAACATCCTTTACATTCATGATTACGCCGCCAGAAACTATGACAGCTTGCTCACCATTCGCCAAGGGTTCCATTCGAATATTGAATCCCGAAGAACCTCTGGGTGAAACGCTGTATTGTCGGGCGGGGGAGTCCATCCCAGAATTTGAAATTGGCAAAGAAACACCACCCGGGATTCCAATCGGGGGTGAAACGGGAACAGTCACAGGAACAGGAATTGAATTGGGAGGAGGATTCTGCAAAGCAGGGGGAGGATTAACAGATACCCCCATAGGGTTTTGATACGATGTCGTCACTAGTGGCGGTCCCGCCGCCATCCCCTCAGGTGAAACAATTTCACTTTTATTGTCTGGTAATTGTGAAACAGGCTTGGACTTCTCCCCGGGCTTTACAGGTAAAGCCTCTCCCTTTTCCGCGCCCTTTTGAGTTTTTTGTTGCTCGATTTGAAATTTCGCCTTGCCATCTTGCGCAGCTTTGAAAAGTGGATCAGAAGAACAATCTTTTTGATCGACCTTACTTTTTACCGCATTAAAACGAAACTCCCCCCTCGTTGCCAAATCGATATAAGCAGTTTTGGCGTTTCTAACTTCAACCGAGCTATCGATTTTGACATTACCATCCAGATAAATCCCAAGATCCCAAATACCACGAACTTTATAAGATTCAATATCCGCTACAATTAGCGCTTGATCTCCCCTGACTTGCAATACGCTTTGTTCAAGGAAAACATGGCCTTTTAACAATAAATAATATTTTGATTTATCCGACCAGGAAGAAATTGAATCCGCATCCACTCTAACAGGCTTGGAATCACCGGGGATTTTACGCTGAAATGACACAAAAGGATCAACCTGCGTAATATTCTTACCTTGGATTTTTGAAGGGGTGGTGGCTTGGAATGCATGTAACTGGCTAAACCAGCTACAAACACCAAGTAAAAAAGCTGCAAACAGCAAGCAAGGCTTTTTTGACAGCAACACTTAAATAAGCCTCCCCCAAGAAACGCATCCACAAAGTATTCCAAATTAAAAGGAAAAATACATTGCGAGCGGGGAGTTAATAACTTGGAAAAGGGAAGATGACAAGCTCAAAATTCCAAGAAAAAAGCTGGAAATGAGAAATCCACTTCCAGCTAAACAACCCAAACCACCAAAATTTTTATCGATCCCTGCCGCCTCGTCCCCTACGGGAAGAATCACCCTGCGATCCTCGATCTTGATTTGAAGGGTAACGGCCTCCCCTGCGTTGTGGAGGTGCTTCAGGCAATGGATGAATCTTAAGTTCATTGCCATTTGCATCAACACAAAAGACTTCCAAAAGCTCTGGGGGCACACCAATCTCCCCTCTCACGGAAACGCCCACCTTCGCCTCTTCCTCAAGCCTTCCCAGCTCTTTTCTTTTGTGATTTAAAAGATAATCCGCTGTTTCAGCAGCAACCCTTACCCTGACTGTCACAACAGCTTCCTTAAAAGCAGCGAGCTGAACCAGTCGCATTACTTCAATGCCCATACTTTCACTAGTTTTGACCTGGGCCATGCCTTTGCAATAGGGGCAATCATGATAAACACTTCGTTTAAGCGAAGGCCTAATTCTTTGCCGGGTCATTTCAATTATGCCAAAAGGTGAAATCCTGAGGATTTTGGTCTTGGCACGATCCCGCATGACATTTTCTCGCATCGCATTTTCAACAGCTCTACGATGCTTCTCATCACGCATATCGATGAAATCATTCACGATAACCCCGCCAAGGTCCCGTAGCCGGAGTTGCCTGGTGATTTCACGGGCTGCTTGCATGTTCATGCGAAAAGCAGTGTCTTCCGCATTGGTTTCTGACCTAAAACTCCCACTATTGACATCAATTGCCACCAAAGCTTCAGTTTGCTCGATAACAATGGAACCGCCCATGGGCAAAGGAATTTTTTTCATTTGAATCTTGGCGATCTCGTCCTCAATCGCATAATGATGAAACAATGGCCGCTTACTATCGTGGAATTTAACCCTATTTGCAAACCTTGGCATCACAAATTGCAGGAACTCCTGCGCATGTTCAAATGCATTTTTTTCATCCACAATTATCTCATCAATATCACTGGTGAAAGTATCTCGTATGGTGCGGGTAACCATATCACTTTCCTCATAAATCCCAGCAGGACCTTTTACCTTCATGATTCGCTTTGCTACAACCTGCCACAACCTGGCAAGGTATGCTAAGTCCCTCTGAAGCTCAGTCTTATTTCTGTCAATACCCGCGGTTCGAATGATAAAACCCACCCCTTTTGGCGGTTTAAGATCAACAAAAATGTCTTTGAGCCTTCTACGCTGATCCTCATCAATGATTTTTCTTGAAACCCCAACGCGATTCAATCCAGGCATAAGGACCAAATACCGACCAGCAATGCTTATATAAGTACTCAAAGTGGGGCCCTTGTTACCTATCCCGTCTTTTATAACTTGAACTAAAACTTCCTGTCCTTTCTTAAAAATCTCTTGAATCGTCGGCTTTGGCTTACCCAGGAGTCTGCCACCCCTGGAGTTTCCACGCATAGGTTTACTGCTGTTTCGTCCTTGGTCTCGCGCCCCTTCCCGTGATCCGGAGGAACTACCACCAAACGACCTTCTTTGGTTTCCTCCCCGCCCACCACGACTTCGATTATCTCCGCGAGGTTCTCGGGAACCACGGGATTCCCGCCCACCGCGGGAGCTACGCCCATGATTAAAATCATCTGTTTCATCATCTGAGCTTTCATCTCCCCTTTGGGAATTCTCATCCGATCCCAACATCTGTTCAGATTGGTCAGCCACATCTTTAGCCTCAACCTCTTGATTTAAGTCATGGCTCGATACAAACGATGGCTCAGCATTAAAAACTGGCTCACTAAAAGTTATGGGATATTCTGTTTTTTCATCGGGAACAGCAGGGGGAGTCACATTAGGTTTGGCAGGTCTGGAAAAAAGCAAATCATCGTTCTCAGTCTCATCCGGACGATCTGATGTTTCATCCCCCTCACTGGTAATCCTATTAGCCGATGGCATCACCGGAGGCTCATCATTATCATCAGAAAAATCATCATCTGAAATTTCATCATCCGATAATCCAGCTCCAAAAGTAACGGAATCATCCGAATTGGAATTTATTGAGGAATCAGAATCGTGATCCACAAAATCACTTGTATTTTCAAAGGTAAGATCATCCTGCTCCTCAAGCATATCCCCACTAAATTCCGGAACATTTGCAACGGGCATTTGTTCCTCAGGGGGCAGATTTTCCACATCGGGAATATTACCTTTTTCAAATTGCCGGCCTTTGACCCCACGCCCCGAATCGCCACCATTTGAATTTCCACGCCTTGGCCTATGATCTTCGCGGTCCTCATCGTCATAATCGTCTTTGAAGCCGGGTAGATGTCGATAATATGTTGGCTCCACATCCGAGACATGAAGAAAACCATTTCTTCCAATACCAAAATCAACAAAGGCAGCTTGAATACTGGGTTCAATATTCACAATCTTTCCCTTATAAATATTGCCCACATAACTCTCGTGGGTGTTCCGCTCAACATAAAGCTCCTCTAGAATTCCATTTTCAAGAATTGCAATACGACATTCTTCCGGTTGCAAAACATTGATCAACATGACTTTTTTCATCAGAAACCAAACCTTTCACTTTCAAATAAAAAATATCTGATTATCAAACCCAACAACTCCCCAGGAGAAGCTGAAAGGATTCCGGGTACAAAACCCAACATAAAAATATCTCGTAAAACTTTGCTGACAGCTTGGAAGCAAAAGCAAACCAGGCAAAATGACTCGCAGCCAAAAACATTTTCAAATTTAAAAAAAGTTGACACCTGCAAACACAATTCCAAGAAACCTTTATCAAGGTCAGGAAAGCTGCAACAAAATAAAAAATAGCACCTGCTAGAAATTCCTTGCAGGAAGCAAAATCGCGACCAGCGACGCTGTGCTTGAATGGATGTTCCAACCGATAGAAAGATTGGAAACCAAGATGAGCTTTGAAAAAGTCCGCTTTCTCATTAGCTAGGGGTATGAATATCCCCAGTTTTAATTTCATGCAAAATATTTCCGCACACGGCGGGACTTAACATCGCAGAAGTTGAATCAATCCAAGGTTCTGCACCGTTAGCTTATAATTACCTGAAAATCAGGGTCCATGAAAAATAGCATCTGCCTTTAAATATTTAACAAAAATCTTGATGTTCAAAAGGCAAATAGAAGGTTTTCCTGGTACAAACTCGTTGCGCATTATCAATTCACCAACGAGTCAGGCAAAAGCTTTCGGGTCTGTTCCCGCAAATAATTGTTTACATCACGCGCAGTCTGTTGGCGCATAGCTTCTTTGGCTACAGCTTCGGCATCTTTAAGGTCCACCAACCGGATAAATTGCTTTATCTCCGGGATACTATGAGGTGAAACACTCAACTGCCTAATTCCCAAACCAAGAAACAACATTGTATATATAAGGTCACCACTCATCTCGCCACACACATTCAAGGCAACATTGGAGTGTTTAGCAGCCTTTACAACCATTTCAATCAAGCGTAAGACCGCAGGATCTCCAGGATTGTATAACGAGGCAACATCCTCGTTCGACCTATCTGCTGCTAGAGTATACTGTACCAAATCATTTGTGCCAATGGAAAAGAAACTCACTTCTTTTGCCATTAATTCTGAAAGAATAGCCGCCGAAGGCACTTCAATCATTGTTCCAATCGGGATATCTTTGTTAAATGGTATTTTTTCGTCCAAAAGGTCTTCTTTGACCTCGGATACAATCATTTTTGCTTGTCTAAGTTCCAAAACTGTTGAAATCATTGGAAAAAGCAACTGAATATTACCATAAACACTTGCTCGCAAAATCGCCCGGAGTTGTGTTTTGAACAAACCGATGTTTCGAAGGCAAAGCCTGATACTTCTCAATCCAAGAAAAGGATTTTTTTCCGGTACATGAAAATCCGAAAAAGCGGCAAGTTTATCACCACCCAGGTCCAAGGTCCTTATGACTACAGGCCTGTCTTTACCCATTGCCTGAACAACTTCCTTGTAAGCCTTAAACTGCTCCTCTTCACCCGGAACCACATCTTTTCCCATGAAAAGAAACTCAGTTCTGTAAAGACCAATCCCTTGAGCCCCCTTATCAAGACAATGATTGGTTTCATGGGGGAACTCAATGTTTCCAAACAATTTAATCTCTACCCCATCCTTGGTGATCGCAGGAAGATCACGAAGACCTTCCAAAGATGCATCAATCGAAACTATGTCGG
>SYCV01000138.1 GCA_005786805.1 Planctomycetia bacterium
CCGATATACCGATCTTTTAACCGACTTATTGCTTTTGCGCAGGCTTATGCCTTATCACAGCAATGTAAAAAAAAGACTCGTGAAGAGTCCTAAAATTTTCATCCGAGATTCCGGTTTGCTTCATTCATTGCTTAACCTGGAAAATTTGAATAGTCTCCTTGGCCACCCTGTTGCTGGCTTTAGTTGGGAAGGCTTTGTGATTGAAAACCTCATCGCAATGTCACCCCCGGGAACTGTTCCTGGTTTTTATCGAACGAGTGCCGGCGCAGAAATTGATTTATTGTTGGAATTACCGGGTGGGAAACTTTGGGTGATGGAAATCAAGCGCAGTCAGGGTAAACCCAGTCGAGGATTTTACGAAGCTTGCGGTGATCTAAAACCCGCGAGAAAATTCCTAGTCCATGCCGGAATCGATCGCTATCCCTTGGGCGAAAAAATTGAAGCCATCGGCTTATTGGAACTATGCGGCCTTTTAGCAAAGTTGAATTAGGAAATCATACCAATACGATTGGTTCCAATACGGTGCTTGTCTTATTGGTTAAATACATATGCAAATAGAGAAGATTCATAAATAAAGTACAGGCACGGTTTAAAATGGAATTTCACGGAAACGACTTAATCATCAAGAGGTAGTCATTAAAGTAACATGGTTTTAAAGTTTGTTAGGAAAAATGCGGGATAGGAACACATCATGCTTGAACTTTGCTTGTTGCATACCACAAAGAAGTTGTAGTATTCATTTGTGTTGGGTGGGTTTTGTGTTTTCCCTGAGACTTTGTGGCTAAAAAGTGTTTTATTTGCATTAGCCTCAGAAGTGCTTTATTCCCGATTAAGTAACCTGACGCTGAAGTCCTTGCAGCCGAGGATTATTTTTGATCCATCGTTCACGCTTGACATGCAGTTTATTAGGGAATCGAGATGATCGAGGGTGTTTTTCTTTTCCTTGGTTTTTAAATCGAGGATGAAGGGCTGGCCTTTTTTTGGAACAATGAAAAGATCGTTCGTGCCTTTGGGGTTGTGCAAGGTTTCAACCGGACTGGCAGTTTCCATCAAAACCTCCTTGCTAGTGGAGGCCAGGTTCCAGCGGATGATTTTTAAGTCATATGGGTCCTTCATTCCAAGCATCTGGCCGCCAAACGCGGTTATCGCGATGCTGGCATCCTGGTTTATGGATAAAGCCTTGTAAAACTGGTCCGGGCCGTTGAGGGTATTTTTTCTTTTTCCCGATTCAACATCATGCACGCAGATCCTGCCATCCCTCATGCAGTAAACCATGGTTTTGCCATCCTCGGAAACATCCATATGCCAGACCTGGTTGGGTGAACCAAACTTCAGGTTTTTGGGATCATAGGTGTCCATATTTTCGAAGAATTGTATTTGCTTGCCTGTGTCCAGGTCCCATAACCGCGCGGTGCAATCAATGCTGCCGGAAATCGCTTTTTTGCCATCAGGAAGGAAGCGCAATCCCCGGATGCGATGCTCATGGCCTTTCAACTCCCTGATTTTTGTTCCATTTTTAAGGTCCCAGAGAACAATCATGTTGTCGAGGAAGTCGCCACCTGTCAAAGCCATCGAGCCATCATGGGAGATTGCGACAGCGGTGACACTTGCGGTGTGTTGCTTCAGTTTGAATTTTTCAGTTTTATTCAGGGTATCCCAAACGATCGCCTGCTTGTCATTGGATCCGGTTATCGCAATTTTGCCATCGGTTGAGAAGTGGGAGCAAGTGACCTCGCCTTGATGGCCGCTAAGGATCACCTCGTCCCAATTGGGAGATGTAATTTTTGGAGTGGAGGTGGTAATTTTTGGAGATTTCAAAAAAGGCAGGAAACCAAGGGTCACAAGTGCGATGGCGGCGAGGATGGCAAGAGCGGGGAGAGGGTTGAATTTTTTGGTTGGAGTTGTGACCGGGTTGGAATTGGCCAGCTTGATCTGGTTGATGAACTCGGAGCAACTGTTCCAGCGGTTGGAGGGGTTTTTATCGAGGGCCTTGGCGACAACGGCCTGCTGATGCATGGGAAGCATGGAAAGGTCGGGTTGGCGGTTGCAGTGCCCTGCCATCACCTCGGCGGAGGTGCCGGTGAATGGCATGCACCCTCCCCTTACCTGGCAGTAGGTGATAGCAAGGGAGTATTGGTCGGAGGAATGACTCATTTTTTCGTGGAAGAATTCGGGGGGTGAATAGCTGGGGGTCATGCAGCCGCTGTGCTGGTTTCTTTCCTCATCCAGGATACGGGCGAGCCCGAAGTCGCCAAGTTTCAGCGCGCCACCAACTATCAACATGTTTTGTGGCTTCACATCCCGATGCAGGATGGAGACCAGTTCACCATCCTCGAGCACATGCCTTTTTTGATTTAGGAAATCGAGGGCCTGTGCGGCATCGGTGAACATGGAAAGTATTTCGGTCTCGGAGGGCTGGGTTTTGGTCACATATTCCAGGAAGTTCATTTCCGCGAGTTCGAATGCGATCCAAAGTTGACCATTCATGATCCAGAACCCGAAGATGGATAGCAGGTGGGGATGCCTGATTGTCTTGAAAAGATTCAAGGAGCGGATCTCAACAATATCAAGCCCGATGTTCATCGGTATGATTTTCATGGCGAGGGAAACCTCGCCCGGGCCCCTGGCTTCCCAGACCTCGCCAAAGCTTCCCCTTCCTATTTTTTTCACGAGGCGATAGCCGGCTGGTAAATCTACCCCGGGGATGTTGTTTGCGATCTCACCAGTGACTTCACTGTTGATCTTTCCGGGCATGATGGGGGGGACGGTTGAATCTTTCTTGGGAAGAGTCTCGGCTTCCTGTTCGGGGAGCGATTGCTGGAGCCAATCCATTTTCTGGAGTTTTTTGATGGCAAGTTCCAGTTCCTCCCTGATCGCGGGGTAGGATTGCAGGAAAGTTTCAAGTGATAAATCCTTATTTGACTGTCGTTCTTCCTCCCACTTGAACAACGCCTCTTCAAGGTCATGGTTTATCTTCAACTGGTTTGAATCCATTTATCTTTCACCATTTCGAGG
>SYCV01000020.1 GCA_005786805.1 Planctomycetia bacterium
ATGCGTTGAAGTCGATCAAGTTCAAGCCATTGCTCGGCGAACTGTTCAATGAATTGCCAGGCCTTCGGGTCCTTAATCATTCGCCTGGTTTGCTCTGAAAGCACAACTGGGTCGCGAAGTTTGCCTTGTTCCGCGAGTTGGAGTAATTTTTCATCTGGCATGGTGCTCCAGAGAAAGTAGGAGAGCCTGGCTGCCAACTCATGGTCATTAAGAAGTTCCTTGCCGCTGCCACCTGCCCGTTTTGCCGGTAATGCCAGGAAACGCGAGGAAGTCAGTACCAGGCTAAGTGTCTCACGGATACTGGCTTCCAGTGATTCAGCATCTTTTCGAGAACGAGTCCAGAAGGACATCAAGCGATCCATTTCAATCTTTTCGACCGGCCCGCGGTAGGCCCGGGTCGCAAAGCGTTTGATCACTTCTTTCGCATAATCCGATTCGGGAAGTTTATCGTTGTTGGGAAACAAGATGCGACTATGGGAGGCAGGTGGCCACTGTTCCAGGAATGGACTCTCAAATTCAATCCAATCGATTTTGAGCCTTGGGGGATTCGGCTCCTTGGTCATTGAAGCAGCATTCCAAGCATAAAGTATGCTGCAATTTTGATCGCGAAAGGGGCCGGGATTGGGAAGTGGGAAATTCTCAAGCCGGGTACGAAACTCATAAACCCGGGGCTCAGCATGATCAATGATGATCGGGTCAGCGACATTCTTGATTTCAATCCCATGCAAGTTGGTGCAACCCAATCCGACGGCAAGTAGCGGTGGCCCCAAGCTTTCTTTGCCTGGTTCAGCCTCAGCCCGAGACGCGCTCACCCTGACCAGCATTTCCCCACGCCGGAATGGATGATGCAATCGGAAACCATATCGAAAATCCGGTCGTTTAAGAGCTGCTTCGCCAAATGATTGAGGCGCGGAGGGCAACAATATTCCAACAGGTAATTGATTTTTGGCATCTTTCCCAAACTGGCTGTCATCACCAATGGAGAATGTCTTGCCTTTACCTTTGTAGTCATAGGTTTCGCCGGGTCGATTATCCGGCTTTGGCAAAACAACCGGGGGCTTCCTTGCTTCAAGTCGATAACGGTGAACTTCAGGCGCTGGACCAGCGACTATCGCCTCTGCAAGGGCCTCATCCGCGATTTGAAGGTACATCTCGTACTGTAACGGCGATATCCGCAGGGCATCCCCATCATTTCTGAAACCTTCCTTTGATCGACCATCCTCGGGCAGCCTTCTCCCGAATTCAATTCCTATCCCCAACAGGTCCTGCATGGTTCGCTCATACTCCCTGCGAGTGAGCCTGCGAAAGTGCGTGATGGGATTCCTTGTCAGGGCTGCACGCCGCATTTCCTGCACGATCCATCCAGTGATGATTTCACGATCCGCGTTCCCTAGTTTTGGTTCATCTTTGGGGGGCATGTCACCGAAATTAATCCTGTTCAGAACCTCCTGCCAATGATCACCATCCTTGCCTTTGGTAAGGTCTGGATCAAGCTTGTCGATCCTGAGTCCCCCCTTTGGCTTTACTCCGCTAGAGTCGTGACATTTGGAGCAATGTTGTTTGAGGATTGGTGAAACCTTTGTGAAAGGAATAGGCTCGGCGGCAATGATGGAGCTATCACACATGAAGCAAAGCAACAGTAGCACACAGATATTATGTTCCACTTTACGCATATCACCCTCCCCAATAACAACCCCAGGTGAAGTCATAATACCAACTCCAGAAATCATATAACCGGCTAAAACCAATCGATGAGATATTAATAGTCATCGACAAAATCAACAGCCCTTTCACTTCCTCGGATTTCAACTCATTAATGATGTTTGATTACTTACACCATTAAATTTTATTCCTGAGGCTTGACCCGAATGCGGCGAAAATAAACGACACTACCCGGGTCATGACTTTGGATTGCAAATGTACCGCTCGAAAGTGATAACCCGCTCTTCGCATTTACGGGCAACTCCACATCGTGAGTGATCTCCCCGTTAACTTTCAACACAACTTTATTACCATGAACTGAAAGATGGCACTCAAACCACTCATCATCCTTGACAAGAATCTTATCCAGCGGCTTAGTGGGATAAATGGCGCCAGTCCTATACTTTTGGTCGCTACCGGTGTTGTTTATCTGAAACTCAAAACCTTTGGCAGGGATCCCTTTCGCCTGATAAACCGTGTGAAAGAAAATACCCGAGTTCCCCTTCGGTCTAGTTTTAACCTCTGCCTTCAATTCAAAATTTTTGAAATTAGCCTTTTGGACAAGGCCATCATAATAAAGATGGGTAAGCTTCGAGGGGCCAGCAACAATCAACCCATCTTCAACTTTGAAGGCTTTGAAATCTTCAGCAGTTTTCCATTCTTTAAGGCTCTTTCCATCAAACAGATCATACCAGCCATCCTTGTCAGGGGCGGGTTCCGCCGCCCAACCGGTGGCGCAATACACCGCCAAAAGCAATGTCAAGGACAAGATCAACAAATTAGTCACTCGTAACATTAAAACTCCCCGTTGGAATGAAGAGAAAAAACGCCCGGGAAAGATCAACCCCTCCCAGGCGTTCATTATTAATGGGCAGGAGTATTTACTTCCAGTCATCTGTACGGAATGGAGAAGCAGGCAAACCATCCTTGTTTGAAAGATTGGGTTCCGCTTCCTCATGCCATCCAAATCGAACGGACACCGGCTTGGTGACTCCTTCCGCACTTACGATCACCGTCTTACCAACGATAACCGCCTTGGCGTCAACAAACTTCTTGTCATCGCCTGCGATGGTGAAGAATGAAAGAGGCTTGCCATCCCGGGAGACGAGTCCGCCGCCGACATGGTCAAATTCCAGTTCAATCTTGTCGCCTGATACCTTCATGGATTTATAAAGGGGGCCAGAATAAACCAGGTCGCTTTTCCCGTAGGTTTTAGCAAGCGCCCAAAGAGCCAGCCTCTTACCTACATCCTGCTTGTTTTTAGGATGGATGTCCTTCAAATTGCTGATATCGGTGGTAACCGCCATCCCGGTATTGGGAATCTTGAGGGTCGCAGCCTGTGCTTCCCAAATATAAGGAAGACCCGAAGTGGCAGGTTTGCCATCAACCATTGCTCTGTTGTAATCATAAGGAGCAAGCTGGACAAAATAGAAAGGCATGGATTCATCATTCCAAACTTTTCTCCAACCGTTGATCAGTGCTTTTTTCTTTTCAAAATAAAGCATGCCCTCGCCATTGTTTGATTCTCCCTGATACCAAAGTGCCCCTCTAATCGCATAGGGAACAAGCGGAGCGATCATACCGTTGTAAAGTGCCAATGGCGTCTGGTGGTTTATATTGCCCTGAGCGTTCTTGGTGGGGAAGGTTGAAAGCTTGCTGGAAATATCGCTTAGAGCGGGAACACTGTTGAAGCCCTCTGGATTGGTCCAGGGTTCAATTCGGGTACCGCCCCAATTTGAGCCGATCAATCCAATTGGAACATTCAATTCCTTTTGCAGATTGACTGCAAAATAGTAACCAACGGCGGTGAAATTCCCTGCAGTGGCTGGCGAACAAACCTGCCAGCTACCGCTTTTCACATCTGTCTGGGGTTTATCAGCGGGAACATTCGGGATTTTGATGTGACGGATGTTTGGATGTTTTGCATTGGCGACTTCCTCCTTGGGGTTCATCGATGCATTCACCGACCATTCCATATTTGATTGCCCAGAGCAAAGCCAGACTTCCCCAAACAAAACATCGCTGAATTCAACCTTGGAGGAACCTTCAACTTTCAAGACATGGGGCCCGCCTGCCTTCATGGCGGGAAGTTGAACGGTCCATTTGCCATTTGCATCGGCCTTGGCTTTTGCGGAAGTTTCACCAATTGAGACAGTAACCTCTGTACCCGGGTTATCCCATCCCCAAACAGGAACAGCCCTGTCGCGCTGCAGCACCATGCTGTTGCTGAAAATCTTGGGGAGTTTGACTTCAGCGTTTGCGAAGGAAACAAGTCCCATCCAACAAATGGATGCAACGCCCAGTAACCATTGAGCTCTCATGATAAAACATCTCCAAAAAATTAAGGGAAACACTTCGGGGGGAACAACTCGACCAATCAAAAATTGAATTTCAATTGGAACAAGAATCATTATTCTACCTTCTGGATTTTCAATTGCCATGATTTATTGAAAGACCGAAAGTAAAATCTTGCCCTGCAAGGCGCCCGGAAATAGCAAGACCAAATGGATGGTAAAAAAGCTAGGAAAATAGGCAATATCAGAGGGAAATAACAGGCTTTTCACCTTCCCACCTTACCTTGATTGCCACAAAAAACCATGCGCAGATTGGTCTTTTTTTTTATCCGCGGGGTGAAGTAATATTTGAATTGTCGGGAGTCATTGAATGAAAAAAATGACTCCGGTAGGCAGCGGCCCGGATGGATCGAGCATGATGCTTGTGACCTGGCCGTGGATAAAAGAAGAGCATGGAAGCAGCTTCTAGCCGCAACTACAATTCTTCCGTTCCTACCCAATCCGGGGGACCGCTCCCCTGGTTTCGACCCCTAGATTCTGCACCATTGAGTTTTGGAGAAATGCCAGGAAAGTGAAAGCTTTTATTTGGCATATCGAGGCCGGGAAAGGCTGGACACCTTTTCCGTCGTGATCTTCGCTGGATATTTCACAGTGGGGATTTCGTAAATGGGGTCGCACCCGCGACCAGTACATCACTATTTTCCAATGGAACAGGAAGATGACCCGAGCACCAGTTATTATTCGTGTAGATGCAAATCCAGAACAAGGTTACGAGCAAATGACTCGCTGCCTGGTCTTGGCAGCAGCCCTTCAAAGAAGAAGGAGACAGGCTTTTTTCCTTTCAACATTCAACCCGGGTTCGCTTGGTTTTCAAATCAAACGCGCCGGCTTTGAATGGATCCAGGCCAGCGCGCCATTGGGATCAGCGGAAGACCTGGCCGAAGTCCTCAAGGAATCCCAAAGGATAAGTGCTTCCGCGGTATTTGTGGATTCCTCAAATGCAAATGGTGATTATCTTGCAAAGATTAAAAATTCAGGAGTCATGGTGGTTTCTGTCGACCATCTCGCCCAAGGCGATTTCCCATCAAACATCGTTTTCAACCCCCTTCTTGGCCCCTCTATTGAATCCTATGATGTTCCAAAGGGAACCCAGATTCTTGCGGGTGAACGCTACGCCCTTGTGCGCTCCGAAATCCGAAGGGTCCGCGCGTTGAGGGCACAGGAACCTCTTCCACCATTCAAGGCAGTGGTGGCACTTGGCGATAACGACCCCAATAACCAGGCGGGTGAAATTGCCAGACAATTGGTCAACACACCAAAGGTTAGCAGGGTCGATATCCTTGCGCGCTCCTATTATTCAAATATTGATGAACTGCGAAAACTCGCGGAACAGTCTGAGGGTAAAATTGGCGTGTTTACAGAACCCTCGGAAATTCCACCAAAACTTTCCCGGGCGCATTTCGCGATCACAGCGGGAAATTCCTGGTCGCTCGAATTCGCATGCATCGGCTTGCCTCAGCTTATCATCGTGCAAAACGAAGCTTATTGGCCCACCGCCACCAGGTTGGAAGAGGAGGGAGCCGCCGCCTGTTTGGGCTGGCATGAAACACTAAATCCTTCCATCCTTCGAGAGGCCGTTGTTGATCTTCTTGATGACAACCTTGAACGACAATCGATGTCACGATGTGGAAGATATCTCATCGATGGCAGGGGCAACGACCGAATCGTCACCGCCTTTGAAGTCATGATGCATCCTTACCAACAAATGGAAAGAATCAGGGAAGCGGCTTAATTCCATTTATATCAACCTTAATTCAAGCCGTGCCTCAAAAAGGCACGGCTTGTTTTTTAATCCCGCCATGCTTGATATTCAACTCCAAATAACTTAGCTTCAGCTTTGTGATTTTTTTTCAACGGAGTCCCGCCCATGGATAATCAGCAGGTTTCTGCAATACTTTCAGAAATAAGCACCTTGATGGAATTACTGGGTGAAAACCAATTCAAGGTAAACGCTTATGCCAACGCATCTCGCACCATAAGCCAGTTGACTGATGAAATTTCCTCTTATGTGAACAAGGGAACCCTCGGGGAAATAGCAGGAATAGGCGCGACACTCCAGGAAAAAATCACAACCTTGGTTAAAACTGGAAAGCTGGAATTCCTTGAGGAACTAAGGGGAAAGGTTCCTACTGGCTTGGTGAAAATGCTCGCAATCCAGGGATTGGGGCCCAAGAAAGTAAAGGCTCTTCACGATCAACTTGATATTGATTCACTTGAGAAACTTAAATCCGCCTGCAATGAGGGAAAGGTGGCGGTTCTAAAAGGTTTTGGCGAAAAGACCCAGCAGAAAATTCTCGAGGGAATCGAATTCCTGGGATCTGTCGCGGGAAGGGTTCGGCTTGATGAGGCAGACTTGGTTGCAAGCACTCTTCTCAATCTTTTAAAGGACATGAAAGAAGTAATTCGAATTGAATTATGCGGGAGTCTGCGCAGAAGGAAAGAAACTGTCAAGGATATTGATATCCTGGTCTCATCAAAAAATCCGGCACCCATCATGGAAAAATTTGTGAATGCCCCGGGCATGATCCAGGTGCTTGGGCATGGCGATACAAAATCCAGCATTTTTGTTGAAGCCATGGTCAATGGCAGCAGGATAAAAATGCAAGCTGATCTCAGGGTTATCAAGGATGAGGAATTCCCATTCGCACTCGCTTATTTCACAGGAAGCAAGGAACATAATGTGGCTATGCGGTCGCGGGCCATCGAATACGGCCTCAAGCTCAATGAATACGGTTTGAAGGGTGAAAAGAAGAACATCAAATGTAAAAACGAGGAGGATATATACAAGGCGTTGGAATTACCCTACATACCACCTGAATTAAGGGAGGATACGGGTGAAATCGACGCCGCAATCAAGGGCACGCTTCCAAACCTGGTGGAATCCAAGCAAATCCAAGGGGTTTTTCACAACCACACCACCTACAGCGATGGCGCCAACACCCTTGAGGAAATGGTCAACAAAGCCAAAGGCCTGGGTTTGAAATACCTGGGATTTGGAGATCACTCCCAATCACTGACAGTAGCAAATGGCTTGAGTCCCGAACGGGTCAAAAAGCAAATCGCGGAAATCGATGAACTTAATTCCAAAATGAAAGGCTTCAAGATTTTCAAGGGAATTGAATGTGACATCCTCGCGGATGGCACATTGGATTATGATGACAAGATTCTTTCCCTCTTTGATTATGTGGTGGGAAGCGTGCATACGCATTTTCAAATGACACGCGAGGAAATGACCCAAAGAATCATCAAGGCGATGAATCATCCCGCGATCACCATGCTGGGACACCTGACAGGCAGGCTTCTTCTACGAAGAGATGGCTACGCGGTCAACCAGGAAGCTGTGCTTCAGGAAGCGGTCAAAACAAACACCTTGATTGAGATCAACGCGCACCCCCTAAGGCTTGACTTGGATTGGATTCATTGCAAACGGGCCAAGGAACTTGGAGTTAAACTCGTTATCAATCCGGATGCCCATAGCACCGAGGACCTTGGTTATTATGAATACGGGGTTTCAGTCGCCCGAAGAGGTTGGCTTGAGGAGAATGAAGTTTTCAACACGCTGGGATGCAAGGAAGTGGATGCTTATTTCTCTGAACGAAGAAAAGCTTTCGCCAAGAAAAAATAAAATCATCGAAGAATATCACGGGATGCTCTGGATTGCTTCCCCACCAGCACGAGTTCCCATCGCCCGCCAAACAACCGGGTCGATGCTATTGGGAATCGATTTCACTGAACCATCCATGAAAACGGCATTGACTATCCCGGTGTGATAACTCCGTGATGTGACACTTGCGAAAGTGATGGAGGTCGAGTTGACCCCCTCCCTCATGGAGTTGAAATCAATGTCATATTCGACACCTCCACTCGTGTATGCAAATTTAGTGTTAGGGGTGAAATTGGACGTAAAGCCTGTTTGATGAACCCGGGCATCAACCCATTCCGTATGGCCTGAATCTGGCTTGAATGATCCGCCATAATTTACAACTTGGGAAGGGGCACCTGGCATCGGGGTACCAGCTGCTGCAGGGTTTCCACCATCACGAAGATAAGGGGTGTATGCCTTGATTTCAGAAAAAGCAATGGTTTGGCTTGTGCCATCCATAATGTCATTGATTCGAGCAAAACGATTCACCGAAAAAGCCGCATCTCCACCAATTCCCTGGGTTGTTGATGG